>DASWKP010000273.1:0-16034 GCA_036396575.1 Longimicrobiales bacterium
CAGGACGTCCTGGTCGTAGTACGGGTACGGCTCCTGGTAGTAGTGCCTCACCTTGGGCAGGTCCTCCCCCGGTACGCCGAGCCAGTTGGGCTCGTGAAAGCCCCCCGTGGCCACGGCGACGGCGCGCGCCGTCACGGTGGACTCCGACCCGTCGGGTCCCCGGACGCGCACGCTGAAGCGCCCTTCCTTCCCTGAGACGTCCAGCACGTCGTGGGACTGCCTCACGTCGAGATCCCAGTGCCCCACCACGCGGCGGTAGTAGGCCAATGCCTCGCGGCGGTTCGGCTTGGAGTCCGGGATGGTGAAAGGCACGCCCCCCACCTCGAGCTTCTCCGCCGTGGAGAAGAAGGTCATGTAGTAGGGGTAGCTCAGGAGGGAGTTGGTGATGCACCCTCTCTCGAAGAGGGCCGCGCGCACGCCGGCCGCCGCCGCGGCCGCGCCCACGGCGATGCCGCAGGGGCCGGCCCCGACCACCGCCAGATCGAGCGTCTTCTTTTCCCGCGCCATTCTTCGTCTCCCGGCTCTCCATTTCGTGGGGGCTGAGAGACCCGGAGGGAGGCCGTTCGTTCCGGGACAAGGTCGCCCTACCGGAACCCCTCGAGCAGGATCCTGCCCCTATAGTCGAACGGCGGCTGGTAGCCGAGGGCCCACAGCACCGTGGGGGCCACGTCCAGAATGGAAGTGGCCGCCAACCCGCTCGGGAACGCCCTCCCTCCCCTGAGGATCATG
Organism: Longimicrobiales bacterium; assembly: GCA_036396575.1. GTDB lineage: Bacteria > Gemmatimonadota > Gemmatimonadetes > Longimicrobiales > Gaopeijiaceae > DASWKP01. The sequence goes on from DASWKP010000273.1 coordinate 730, forward strand.
GGGATGAGCACGTCCTCGTCGGAGCCGGAGCCGTGCTGGTGGGGGCCGAAGGCTCCACCCCCGCCGTGGTCGGACGTGATGACGACGAGCGTCTCCTCGCCCACGCCCGCCAGCATCTCCGCGACCGCGGCGTCCACGGCCATGAGGGCCTGGACGTACTCCGGGGACTCGAAGCCGTGCGCGTGGCCGGCCAGCTCGAGGTCCGGTAGGTGGACGAAGCTGAGTCCCACCTCCGGGTCCGCCAGCGCGGGCGTGGCCGCCGCCGCGATGGTCGCGGCGTCCGGCGCGACCAGGGTCAGGGAGTCCAAGCCGAAGGCGAGCTTGCAGCTCAGGATGACGTCGAACGCGGCCAGCGGCCCCTCCACGGACACGAAGGCCTGGGTTCTGACGCCCCGCCGCGAGGCGTTCCTGAAGAGAGGATCCAGGCCCGCCATCTCCTCGGTGAACTCCAGATCGTCTCCGAAGACGCCGTGCTCTTCCGGCGGCACCGAGGAGAAGAGAGAGACGTGGGCGGGTGTGGTCAGGGACGGCACGACGGTCCGCGCCGCGGGCGTGAAGGCGCCTTCGGCGGCGAGTCGCGACAGGGTGGGAGGGGCGTAGCGACCGATGGCGTCACCCCGGAGCCCGTCCAGTGAGATGATGATGACCCGCTCCGCCGGGGCCACGGTCGGCCGGGGGCTGGTGGTGGTGACTTCGGGAAAGGCCACCATGAACGCGATGACCGAGTTGTCCCCCGCCGCCAGGCGGCTCCGGCGCAGCACGGTAGAGACCCAGCCGTCAGCGTCCGAGCTGTCCCGCACCGTGCTCAGCTCCAGGGGACCGGTGAACCAGACCTCGGCCCCGGGCAGGGGCTCGCCCTCGGTGTCCAGCACCTGGACCCGGACGAGGCTGTCAGGGTGGGGCTTGCCCGGCAGACCCACCGCCCCGGTGCCGTCCTCGAAGCGGAGCTCGCCGGGCGCCCGCAGCACCGCGAACGCGAGGGACGCCTCGGCGGAGCCGGCCACCGCCGTGAGCGTGCCGCTCCCGGAGAGGGCGTCCAGGAGATACGTCTCCGCCTCTCCGATGGAGTCCGTCACGGCCCGAGGCTGGCTCAGGATTCCTCCGCCGGCTCCCGCGGCCGAGAAGCGGACGATCGCCCCCGCTACCGGCTGCCCCGAGAGGTCCCCGGCCCGCACTCGGAACGCGTCGGGCGAGCGGCGCCCCCCGAGGATCTCCTGGCCATCCCCGGCCACGAAGGTGAGGGTGGCGACCCTCGCCCCGGGGTCGTCGCCTTCGGGCCCGGTGGCGGGCTCGGCGTCGCACCCCGCCACGAGGAGGCAGGCGGCGGTCAGGGCCCCGAGCGAACGCCGGACCCGGATCGCCGGGGGAGGGCGTCTGGGGGCGCGCGTCCCTGACCTCATCGCGACGGGATCTCCGCGTGAAGCCGAACCGAGTACGCCACGGACTCCCCCCCCGTGAAGCGCACCAACCGGTTGCCGAGGATCCGGTTCCTGGAGCTGAGGAAGACGCGTTCGGCGCCCTGGAGCGCGCCCTCCTCCACGATGTACGTCCGGTTCAGGAGGACCGGGTCCAGGCGGTCCCAGCGCCGCACGACCACTGGCGTGTAGAGCGCCGCGCGTTCGGTGAAGAGGTCCTCGAAGCCCCCCGCCAGGGACAGGCCGAACTCCGCCTCCACGGGAAGGCGGGAGCTGATGCGGACGTCCAGGGTCAGGCTGGCGTCTCCCGGCCGCAGGCGGCTGGCGATGAACCCGGGAAGTTCGATGTCCCGGCTGTCGAAGGCCAGGTCCCCGTCGGACAGCACGACGAGGGCCGAGCTGACCCGCACGTTCCTGAGCAGGACCTCCGCGCGAAAGCCGTCGTCGGGCGCGACGGTGACCGAATCACAGCCGGACCCTGGGGTCTTGCCACTGACCCTGGCCACGAGCTGGCCCCCCAGGGTCAGGGCGGGAAGGTCGAAGTCGACCACGAGGGAGTCCCCCGGCGGAAGCGGCTCCGCGACCGTGCGGGCGCCCAGAACCTGGTCGGTGCGGGTGTCGATGAGCTCCACGGTCAGGTGGCCGCGATTGCCCTGGCCGTCGTCCAGCACGTCGAAAGGCACCTCGTTGTGGACGGTGAGGCGGGCGGAACCATCGATGACATCGGCCTCGATCACCCGGGACGGCAGGCGGATCCGCCAGTCGTGGGCCACGATGTCCAGCGCCGGCACGGGGCCGTCGAAACACGTGCAGAACTCGCACACGTCCTCGATGCGGATGGTGTTGTGCGTGACGAAGGAGTCCATGACGAAGCCGTCGTCCGTGACGCGCATCTCAGGAGGAAGCAGGTCCGCCGCCGCGATCGAGTCCTCCACCACCACGGCCTCCCACACGGTGTCCCACACGGGCAGCTCCGTGGGGAGGTCGCACGCGCCGAGGGCGGAGCCCAGGCCGGCGACCAGGAGGGCGGTGGCGGCGGAGGGGCCGGGGCGGGCGGTGCGGTCGCGTGTGGGGATCATGCCCGAGAGTGGGAGAAGCCGGAGGTGGTGGGGCGTACCGGACGGTCCGCCGTTCCTCCGGTGGACGGGCCCGAGGCCCGCCCCGTACTTTCATGCGCCCGACCCCGAACACGGTGGCGTCCGCCACTTTCGGTGGGTCACCGTGCTCAGGGTCGGGTGTACCGATGGCAGCGGCGCCGCCCGGTGCCTTCCCGCGCCGCGCCGCTCTGCCAAGTCACCTCGGACAAGGTAACAGGATGACCGGTGCCTCCGGGACCCGAGAAAAGGGGGTTCCGCGCCGCCGTGCCGGCGTGGGCCCGGGCTGGATGGTGGCCGCGGCCTTCATCGGTCCGGGAACGGTCACCACGGCGACCCTGGCCGGCGTGAACTACGGCACGGCGCTGCTGTGGGCCCTCCTCTTCGCCACCCTGGCCACGATGGCTCTCCAGGAGATGTCCGCCCGCCTGGGCCTGGTGACCCGCCAGGGGCTGGGCGAGGCCATCCGGCGGCGCTTCGTGTCCCCGCCGGCGCGCGTCGCATCGGTGATCCTGATCATCGGCGCCATCGTGATCGGCAACGCCGCCTACCAGACCGGCAACCTGCTGGGTGGCTCGTTGGGCCTCCAGGGCCTGCTCGGCGGCGACGTGCGCCTGTGGGCGCTCCTCATCGGAGTTCTGGCCGGGGGCCTGCTGTGGTCGGGGAGCTACGCCGCTCTGGAGAGGGTCCTCGTGGCTCTGGTGGGCGTCATGTCCATCACATTCCTGGCCACCGCCGTGAAGGTGCTCCCCGCCGCCACCGGCGTTCTGAAGGGGATGTTCGTGCCCGCCCTGCCCGACGGCTCGATCCTCGTCGCCTTGGGCCTCATCGGCACGACGATCCCGCCGTACAACTTCTTCCTGCACGCTTCGGCGGTGGGCGAGAAGTGGGACGGCCCCGAGCACCTGCCCGCCGCGCGCTTCGACCTCGTCCTGTCCATCGGCCTCGGGGGCGTGGTGAGCATGGCCATCCTGGTCACCTCGGCGGGCACGATGTTCCTCACCGGGGGCACGGTCGAGAGCGCGGCGGACATGGCGGTGCAGCTCGAGCCTCTGCTGGGCTCGTGGGCCAAGGGCTTCTTCGCCGTGGGGCTCTTCGCCGCCGGCATGACCTCGGCCATCACCGCGCCCCTGGCGGCCGCCTACGCCACGGCGGGGGCCCTGGGGTGGGAGCGGAACCTGCGGGACCGGCGTCTGCGAGCCGTGTGGGGGGTGGTCCTCCTCACCGGGCTGATCCTGGCGATGGTAGGTCTCCGGCCCGTGCCCGCCATCCTCTTCGCCCAGGCCATGAACGGCATCCTTTTGCCCGCGGTGGCGGCGTTCCTGCTCGTGGTGGTGAACGACAAGCGCTGGATGGGAGAGCACGCAAACGGCCGCGCGATCAACGTCATCGGGGTGCTCGTGGTGCTCATCACGCTCGTGCTGGGCATGCGGGCCCTGGTCAGCGTGGCGGGAGCCCTGAGATGAAGCGCGACCCCTATGGTGATGGTGACGGTGCTGGTGATGGTGACGGTGCTGGTGGATCTCGGCCGCCTCCCTCGACGGAGGCCGAAGCCGGAGAGGGGCTCCAGGACGAGATGCCCGAGAGGGCGGATGTCGTCGTGGTGGGCGCCGGCATCGCGGGAGTGTCCGCGGCCTACCACCTGGCGGCGTCCGGAGTGGATGTCCTCGTCCTGGAGCGGGACGCCGTGGGCCGGGGTGCCACGGCCGCCGCGGTGGGCGTCCTGTCGCCTCCCCTGAGGCAGCCCTTCCACGAGACTGTGCACCATCGGGGCGAGGAGACCGCGCGGACCATCTGGGCCTTCGCCCAGAACTCCATCCGCTCGGTGGCCGAGGCTCTTCGGGACCTCGGAGCCGAGGAGGAGGCGGGCCTGGACCTCTCGGGCGGGACCATCCTGGCCGAGTCCCACTCGGACCACCAGGTGCGGCGTTCCTTTGACGCGCTCGCCGAGAGCGGCTTCGCCGTTACGTGGCTCACGGGAGAGGACGTGCGGGCGCGGTGCGGGGGCCGGGGGTTCACCGGCGGCTATCGATTGGACGGGGGCGGCTCCCTGAGCCCGGGACCCACCGCGCTGGCGCTCATGCGCGGCGCCCGGGCCGCCGGGGCCGGCCTCCGGGAAGGGGTGGCCGTCCGCGCCGTGGAGCCGGGGCACGGCGGCCTGGTGTGCGACACGTCGCGGGGCCCGGTCCGGTGCGAGATGGTGGTCTACGCCACCCACGTGGATTCGCGCCGCTTCTCGAACCTGCTGGGCGACGAGATCGTGCCGATCCGGGGCCAGGCGATGGCGGTCGAGGCGCCGGAAGGCTTCGAGTGCCCGGGCTCGTTTGCCACGCACTGGAAGCTCAACGTGTGGCGTCGGGCACCGAGCGGCGAGCTGTGGTTGGGGGGCTGGCGCCACGACGCCTGGGACCGGGCGTACTGGAAGACCAGGCCCGAGGTGGACTCCTATCTCCAGGAGGACGTGCAGGGCTGGTTCGAGGCGGCGTTTCCAGGGGCCGCGCCCCTGCGGGTCGAGCGCCGCTGGAGCGGCATCTTCGGATGGACCGCGGACTACCTTCCCCTGGTGGGCCCCCTGCCCGGGACGCCCCGCGAGCTGGTCGTATCCGGATTCAGCGGGGGAGGCCTTCCCTTCGCGTTCGGGTGTGGCCGGATCATCGCCCACGCCGTCACCGGCAAGGACCCCCTTGAAGGCACGGCGCTGTTCAACCCCCGGCGCTTTCTCTAGTACTACCGTGTCAGGAACGCCGATGACGGCAGCGGCCATGACGTGAAGTCGACAAGGATGGCGGAAGGGGCCGTCCTTTCCGAGTTGACGACACCTCGACCACCGAGGGGTCCCGATGAGGAGAGACGCCGTATGAGCCCGCGACCCCATCCCAACGCAGCTCGCCCCACTTCTTCACCACCCTTCTAACGGATCGGGAGTCAGGCGTGGGCGACGACTTCCAGGATCTGGTGCGGGACCTGACGGCCCTCTTCGCGAGGGGCGTGGGCCAGCCGTTGGGCGACGATGCTTTCGACGGCTGGGCCCGGCGGGTCTTCCAGTACCAGGTGGAAACCAATCCGGTCTACGGGCGCTTCGCCGAGGGACGCGGACGGACTCCCGGGACCGTCACCCACTGGACCGAGATTCCCGCCGTTCCCACCACCGCCTTCAAGCACTTCCGCCTCTTGTCGGCCGACCCCGCGCGGGTGGAGCGCACGTTCCTGACTTCGGGGACGTCCCGGGGCGCGGCCTCGCGGGGCCAGCACGCCGTGCCGAGCTTCGGCCTCTACCGGGCGAGCCTCGTGCCCAACTTCGCGGCCCACCTGCTGCCGGACGGGGCGCGTCTGCCCCTGGTCTCCCTCGTGCCCCATCCCCGGGAGGCGCCCGAATCCTCGCTGAGCGCCATGGTAGGCGTCGTGGAGGAGGATCTGGCGGCGCCCGGCGGCGGTTGGTTCGTGGACCCGGAGGGGGGGCTGGACGCGGAGGGTCTCGTCGCCTGTCTGGAGGCGCTGGCGACCGAGGGTCATCCGGTGCTCCTGGTGGGCACCGCCTTCGCGTTCGTCCACTGGCTCGACGCCCTGGTGGCGGAAGGCCGCCGTGTTCGGCTGGCGGAGGGTTCCCGGATCATGGAGACCGGAGGCTTCAAGGGCCGCTCCCGGAGCGTGCCCCGGCGGGAGCTGTACGGAGCCATGTCGGACCGGACGGGGGTCGACCCGCGCCGGATCGTCAACGAGTACGGCATGACCGAGCTGCTGAGCCAGTTCTATGAGCCCGTGCTGGCGACGCCGGCCCCGCCCGGAGCCGGCGATGGGCGCCGTCACCTGGCACCGCCCTGGGTGCGCACCCGGGTGCTGGACCCCCGTACGCTGGACGCCGTCCCGGAGGGCGAGCCCGGCATCCTGTGCCACCTGGACCTGGCGAACGCCGGCTCGGTGGCCGCCGTACTCACGGAGGATCGTGGGGTCCAGGTGGGAGACGGCTTCCTGGTGCTCGGGCGCCAGGAAGGAGCCGAGCCCCGCGGCTGCTCGCTGGCCCTGGACGAGCTGTTGGCGGGGTCCCGTGCCTGAGGCAGCCGTGCCGGATGGGGCCGTGCCGGATGGGGTCATGCCGGACGGGGCCATGCCGGACGGGGTCGCGCGGGGGAGCCACCTGCCCGACGAAGGCCTCGTCCTCGAGAGCTGGCGGGTGCCCCTGTGGCGCAAGGCGCCCCCTTGGCGGGTGCTGGCGGGCGTGGCGGGGTCCGTGGAGGTGCGGGTCGCGGAGGTGGGCTCCGCCGAGGTGACCGCCCTCCTGGACGGGCTGCGGGCCGCGCGCGCCGAGATCCTGGTCCGCCGTCCCGCCCGGGACGTGGCTGCCACGCTGGGGCGAGTGGGCGCCCGCTTCCTGCGCGCCGACGATCCGCTACGGCGCCAGGCCCTGGCCCTCCTGCCCGGCACTGCGGGCATCTCGGAGGCTATGGCCCGGGCCGTTCTGGACGGGATGGCCGCCGACTGGTCGGAGTCCCGCCTGCTGCGTCTCCTGGACCTGGACATGGACGGGGGCGCGCCTCTGGACGCCTTCGTGCCCCGGGAGGACGGAGGCCGGGTCCGGGCGCTGGGACCCGCGTTGGCGGTGCACGTCGTGGCGGGGTCGGTCGCGGGGGTGGGGGTGACGTCCCTCATCCGCTCCCTCCTGGTCAAGTCCGCCGTCCTTCTCAAGCCCGGACTCGGCGACGTGGCCCTGCCCGCCCTCTTCCTCCGGGGGCTGGAGGAGGAGGATGCCGAGTTGGCTCGCGCGGCCGCGGTTCTCTACTGGCCCGGAGGGGAGTCGGTGGCAGAGGAGGCGGCGCTGGCGGGAGCCGACCTGGTGGTGGTCTACGGAGGCGACCGGTCCGTGGCCGAGGTTCGGGCCGCGCTCCCGGCCACGACGCCGCTGGTGGCGTACCACCACCGCGTCAGCGTGGCGGTGGTGGGCCGAGCGGCCCCCGCGGACCGGCTGGACACACTCGTCGCGGACCTGGCCCTGGCCGTGGCGCTTTTCGACCAGCGCGGCTGCGTGTGTCCCCATGTGGTGTGGGTGGAGGAGGGGGGCGAGGTCACACCCCGCGCCCTGGCCGCCGCTCTGGCCGGCGCCCTGGAGGAGATGGAGGGCATCCTGCCCCCGGGCGTGTCCGGGGACCGGGAGGCATCCCACGTCCAGCAGCTCCGGGGCACCGAGGAGCTGCGGGCCGCCTCGCTCCAGGGCGTGGAGGTCTGGCACGGAGGGCGGGCGCTGTGGACGGTCGTTCTGGATCCGGTGCCGGCTTTCGAGGCGTCGTGCCTGAACCGCGTGGTGCGGGTAAAGCCCGTGGCGGACCTCGACGAGCTGCCGGCGCTTCTGGCTCCGCTGGCCCACCACGCCCAGAGCGTTGCCGTGGCGGGCGTTGGCGAGCGACGGGAGGGCTTCGCCGAAGCGCTGGCTCGGTTGGGAATCTCGCGGGTCACGTCCCCTCGGCGCGCGCCCTGGCCCCGTCCGTGGTGGATGCACGACGGGATCGGTGGACTCGGGCCCCTCGTCCGTTGGACAGAGGTGGAGCCCTCCGAATAGGGTGGCCGGGCCGAGCGGTCAGAACGAGGGTCCGACGATCCTGCGGAGGGCCTGTGCCTGTTCGGGCGTGAAGCCGTAGATGACCACGGAGGCCGGCATCGTGAACGTGGCCCCGTGGTCATTGATCTCCTCCAGCATCAGGCGGGCCGCCTGATCGAAGGGGAATCCCCCCACGCCGCTCCCGAGGACGGGAAAGGCGATGCTCTGCACCCCCTGCTCCAGGGCCAGCCGGAGAGCGTTCCTGGTCGCGGTCCGGATCGTCTCGGCGGTCGGGGGCTGATCCCCCATCGCCGCTGCGTGAATGACGATCCCGCAGGGCAGGTCGCCCGACCCCGTGACGGCCGCCTCTCCCAGTTCCAGGGGCCCCTTGGAATGAACGCGTTCCTGGCAGTCCGCCTGGATCGTCGGCCCACCGCGACGCCCCAACGCTCCCGCCACCCCGGAACCCATGATCAGGTGGTTGTTCGCGGCGTTCACAACGGCATCCCCGTCGAAGGAGGAGATGTCGCCCTCTTCGACGCGAATCAGGGGAGGCATGACGGAATCAGTCCTCGACCACTTGCTCGGCTCGCCAGATCACCATCTGGCGTGTACCGCGCGGATTCTCCTCCACGCGGACGGTGAGCGTGTCACCTTCCTCGATTCGAAGGTGGTCCCGCATGTCCTGGGGGATCGTGATGCGGCCTCCGACACCGACGGTGACGTCGCCGTAGTAAAGCGTCCGGTAGATGGCCATTCAGCCTCCCTGGCACTCGTTTTTTCGGAAGAACCCCAATCTAAGCGGTTTTGGCGGTGCAGCAACGTACCTGGGGTACCTGGGGTCTTTCGACGCGAGGGGACAATGACTTAGCCTCCTGGCCGGCTCCCGCGCGGGGCGGCCTCGCGTGAAGGGGGCGACGTCCGGTGCCGTATGCGCCGGGAGCGACGGATCCACCTCTCTGGCATGGGGAACGCATGGCGCCGAACGACTACGCGGTCCGCCTGGACGGGGTCACGAAGAGCTTCGGGAAGCACACCGCGGTGGACCACCTCGACCTCGATGTTCCCCAGGGCTCCATCTACGGGCTGTTGGGGCCCAACGGTTCCGGCAAGACGACCACGATCCGGATGATCATGGGCATCCTGCATCCGGACGTGGGGTCCGTTGGAATGTTCGGAGGAGACCTGGATGAGGTCCGACGGACCCGGGTGGGCTATCTGCCCGAGGAGCGCGGGCTCTACAAGAAGATGAAGGTGGTCGACATTCTGACCTTCCTGGGGGAGCTGCGGGGCGTCCCCCGCGGGGACGGTCGGGCGCGGGCCCAGCGTTGGCTGGACAGGTTGGGCCTCGGGGAGTGGGCCTCGTCGAAGGTGGAGGATCTGTCCAAGGGTATGCAGCAGAAGGTCCAGTTCATCGGCACCGTCCTGCACGAGCCCAGGATGCTGATCCTGGACGAGCCGTTCAGCGGGCTGGATCCCATCAATCAGGACGTGCTGGAAGAGATCGTGATGGAATTCCACGAGCGAGGGACCACCATCCTCTTCTCAACCCACCTCATGGACCAGGCCGAGCGGCTGTGCCAGAGCGTGTGCCTGATCGCCCGGGCCCGGAAGGTCCTGGACGGCGATCTCAAGGAGATCAAGCGCCGGGAGCGCAAAGGCGTACTGGCCGTGCGCTTCGAGGGCGATGACGGCTGGCTCCGCGGACCGGAGGTCATCAGCATGGAGCAGGTGGCGGACTCGACGCATCTGCTTCTTGGTGAGGGGGCCGATCACCAGGCGATTCTGCGAAGGGGTGTGGCGGCGGGCGTCGCCATCCACCGCTTCGAGCTCGTCGAGCCCCGGTTGCACGAGATCTTCGTGCGGCACGCCGGCGCCGAGGCGGCGTCGGCAGACGGAGGACTCCCCGCACGGGCCAACGGCCAGGGAGGCGCATCGTGAGGGGCGTGTGGGCGGTCATCCGGCGCGAGTACCTGGAGCGCGTGCGTTCCAAGTGGTTCATCCTGGGCACCGTGGGCGGGCCCATCCTCCTCATCGGCTTGATGGTCCTGCCGATTCTGGTCGCTGGCCGCTCCGAGAGCGCGTCGCGGCGGGTCGTCGTGGTGGACCGCACCGGCGTTCTCTACGAGGCCGTGCGGGAGAACCTCGAGCAGGGGGGCTACGAGCTGGAGCGAGCGGAGCGGACGGACGACGACGCGCTGGCGCGTTACGTCGCCCAGGCCACGGAGGGAGACATCGGGGGCGTGTTGCTTCTGGACGACAGCAGCCTGGAGCGGGGCCGAGCCCGGTACAGCGCAAGGGAGAGGCCTTCGCCCGTGCGGGGTCTGACCCTGCGTGGGGCCGTGACCCAGGCCGCCCTGGAGGTCCGGCTCGGAGCGGACGACCCCGGTGTGGAGGCATTGCTGGCGGGGGGCGAACTGGACGTCAACGTGCTGGACTCGGAGGGAGCCGGTTTCGATGACCCCCGGTTCATGATCACGTACGTCGGGACGTTCCTGCTCTACATGGTCATCCTGTTCTACGCCGTCGCCGTCATGCGTTCGACGCTGGAGGAGAAGACCAGCCGGATCGTGGAGGTGGTCATCTCCTCCATCCGGCCCTGGCATCTCATGCTGGGCAAGATCCTGGGCGTGGGCGCGGTGGGCCTCACCCAGGTGGCGGCGTGGATCGGTATGGGGGTGCTTACGGGGGCCCTGGGGCTGCCCGCGCTCATGGCGGCGCGGCCGGAGTTGTCCCAGCTCGGTGAGCTGCGGGATATCCTCCCCGGCGCGGGCTACGTGGCGCTCTTCGCCGTGTTCTTCGTGGGCGGGTACTTCCTGTACGCGGCCATCTATGCGGCCGTGGGGGCCATGGTGAACACCGAGCAGGAAGCCCAGCAGATTCAGATGCCCATCATCTTCCTGCTGGTCACGCCCCTCATGTTCATCACCGAGGTGATCCGGGACCCGGGGTCGACGCTGTCCACGGTGATGTCCCTGGTGCCCTTCTTCTCGCCGCTGCTCATGTTCGCCCGGGCAAGCACGGGGTCGGCGCCGGCGTGGCAGGTGGCGCTGTCGTTGGTGCTTGTCTTCGCCACGGTCGTGGCGGTGGCCTGGGTGGCCGGGCGCATCTACAAGGTCGGCATCCTCATGGCCGGCAAGCGGCCCACCCTTCCCGAGCTGTGGCGCTGGGTGCGGGAGTCCTGACGGCTGCTAGGACGGAAGGCAGCTCCGCAGCAGGCTCTGGAGCTGGTGCTCCTCCATGCCGTGGGCCTTGTCCATGGCCTCCTCGTAGGAGCGCTCGATGATGATCTCGGTGGTGCGCACGGGCGCCTCACCCTCGTCGGTGTCCGAGGGGACGTAGCACAGGGCGGCCCGGAAGGAGTCCGGCCGGCGGGGGTCGTCGGCGAACTCCAGGTAGACCTCCCAGAAGCGGCCCTCGTGGCTGATGGTCGCGAGGTGCTGGCCCTGGGAGGAGGATGCGGAGGGACCGGACGTCCCTTTGGGTCCTTGGGTCATCGGTAACAGTCTACTCGGTGCGCGTCACGTTCTCAAAGGGTCTGCTCACTGTCTGCTCACTGTCCGGCCACCCGCGCGGCCGGGACGGGCTGCTTCCTCAGCAAATGGCGGGCCAGCCTCAGGGCCTTCGCCATCTCCTCGGAGGCGTTCCGGGACAGACCCTCTCCGGCGAAGCGGGCCCGCACGTAGTGGTCCACCAGGAGCTCGGCCGGCGCCGCGGCGGGGTGGGCAACGTCCCTGAGCGCACGGACCAGGGCCAGCGGCGTGACTTCCTCGTCCCTGGGAGCCATGCCCGCGCGCCGGCACGCGTCCAGCAGGGTCAGGTAGAGGCGGCTCTCGGGCCGGGTGGCCGCCCGATGCCGCAGCGCCAGCCACGCTCCCGCGCCACCCATCACGAGGACGCCCGCCAGCCAGAGGAGCGAGGAGCCCCTGGCGTCATCCCCGCTCGGGTCGGTGCGCGTCGAGACCTCCCGGATCCCGCCCATAAGCCGGTCGAACAGCCCGATCTGGGAGTCCACGCTGTAGTCCAGGACCCACTTGCCCCACCGGTGTTGGATGGCGTCGAAGAGAAACCGGCCGGGCCAGAACCAGGCTGACGACGCCGACGTGCTCACGCTTCCCGGCGGCGTGGGATCGAAAGTCACCCAGCCCCGGTTGGGGAACCACACTTCGACCCATGAGTGCGCCTCGTTCTGGGTCACGGCCAGGTAGTTGCCGAAGTCGCTCCACTGGCCGCCCAGAAAACCGTTCACGTTCCGGGAGTGAATGCCGACGCTGCGCAGCAGCACCACCATGGCGGTGGAGAAGTACTCGCAGTGCCCCGCTCGGCGCTCGAAGAGAAAGTGCTCCAGCGTGGCCTCCCGGCTCGTGCGGGGGAGGTCCAGCGTGTACGTGAACTCGCTCCGGAGCCAGCTCTCGATGGCCACGGTGCGGTCGTAACGAGTGGTCGCCCCCCGGGTGAGCGAGTCGGCCAGGGCCTGGATGCGCTCGGGCAGCTCGGGTACCTGCAGGTAGCGCCGGCCGTCGGGCACGAACCCCCTCTCGGCCTGGCGCAGGTCGTCGGGGGCCGGAAGCTCTCCCACCGAGTGGGCCATATAGGCCGGCGCCGCGCGGCCCCAGTAGACGTGGTCCCCCACGTTGTCGAACAGGGGGTAGATCTGGGTTTGGGCCTCTATGTCCAGGACCGGGTGCAGGGCGAAGAGCACGCGGACGTCCAGCGACGCGCCATAGATCTGCTGTCGGATGATCGAGTCGCTCCAGGCCTCGTAGAACGTCGTCATCCCCGAGGAAGGGCGGATCCCACGAGACCGGGACCAGCGCACCCCGTCGAAGCGGTCGTAGGACCGGCCACGCCAGTGGAGACCACCGAGGCTGCGCGGCGCCCCGTCGGGAAACTCCACCCTGAGGACGATCTGGGGGTTGGGCAGAATGGTCGCTCCGAACTCGCCCAGGGAGACCTCGTCAGAGAAGCCCGCGATGGACGACGCCAGCACGTCCCCTCGACCTGCCCACGCTCTCGACACCCGCGGAAACGACACGAAGACCGCGACGCTGATGAGCAGAGTCACGCCCGAAAGGGCTACGGTCGTCAGGAGGAAGGGCCGGTCCAGCTCCAGGTACCCGACCCGGTAGTGCTCCGCCTTCCGGCGCACGTGTCCCACCAGGAGGGCCAGGGTGCCGAGGGACACGTAGGCCACGAATGCCACGCCGAAGAGGATGCCGGGGCGGTACGCCGTGGACGCCAGCAGGAGGGCGAAGGACAGGGCGTACAGGCGGGCGTCGTTGGGGGCGTCCAGAGAGCGGAGCGCCTCTGCGCACATGAGCAGCAGGAGGAGGTCCACCACGGGGACGACCACGTCCCCTCCCACGGCCACGACGTGGAAGAGCGCACGCGCCACCAGGAGGACGGCCAGGGGAAGCCAGACCCGCTCGAGGCGGGCCGACAGGCGCGGCGTCGGCTGCCAGGCCAGCGCCACGAGCAAGGCGACGAAGGCCATGAGCGCCGACAGGGGCTCGAAGCCCGCCCCTCCGGCAAAGGCCAGGAGCCCGGCCAGGCTCATGAGGACCGTGAGGCGGCGGTGGAGCAGCGGAAGCCTCACGACGCCCTCCTCGCGGGCGGGTCGCGGTCCTCGTTGAAGTCTGGCCCGCGGCCTGGCCCGCGGTCCGGCCCGCGGCCTGGCCCGCCCCCGCCCACGAAGGCGTCGGAGTAGAGAGACTGCTGGCGTCCGGTGCGGCTAACCAGGACGCAAGCCGCGGGGTCCACCGGGGGCGCCGGGACGGGGGCCAGAGGACGGAAGTCGACCCGTGCCAGGGCGTCCAGGACGTTCTCGAACTGGCCTGCGCCGGTGCCGGGCCGGACGAGGTGTTCGCCCGCGACCAGGCCGAAGCGCTTGCCCTCCATGAGCGCGCGCGCGGCCAGGGAGGCGGCGACCTCCACCAGGTGCTCCCCGACATCGTCGGGTTCCCCCCCGAGATCCAGGCAGATCCAGAGCGTTTCGGACGCATCCCGCTCGTACTCGCGGACCACGGGAGTGTCCAGGCGCGCGGAGCGGCGCCAGTGGATGTCCCGCGGGTCGTCGCCCGGACGGAACTCTCGGAGGCCCCGGTACTCTCCCCGGATTCCGGCGGCTCCGTAGAGTGCGGTCCCTCTGAGCGCCGTGTGCCCCGCGCCGGGCATAGGGGCGCGCACGGGCAGGTCGGCCCGTGGCCAGATCACCAGTTCGCCGGGTTGACGGATGTCCCTCTCCTTGAGGAAGAGTCCGAACGGGAACGTGGTGGACAGGGTGACCGTGCCCAGGGGGTAGATGCCCCGGCGGATGAAGCGATTGACCGAGCGCGCCTGGGCCTCCCCCGCGGGGGCCACCTTGGCCAGGAACGCCGGCTCGGACAGGCCGGCTTCCATGATCTCAACGGCCATGGTGGGCAGCCAGCGCTTCTCGTTGCGGACCCGGTAGACGATGCGAACCTCATGCCCCACGGGCACGCCCCGGGGCACCCAGCGCTCGATGCGCAGGTCCCGGATGACCTGCTCGGAAAGCCAACTGCTGACGGCCACGAGCCCGAGCATGGCTCCCAGCAGGAGGTAGAGGAGGTTGTTGCCCGTGTTGATGGCGGCGAAGCCCACGGCGAAGGCGCCCAGGGTAAAGACGGCGCCCGCCCTGGTGAACTTGATCCGCCGCCAGGCCCGCAGTTGTGCCCAGGCGGCGCGCAGGCGGCGCGGCACCCGGCGGATCGCCGCCACGAGGGGGGGCGGGGCGTTCACGGGGGATCGTTCCGGGGCACCGGCTCAGACGGGGACCGGAACCTCGGCCACCATCTGGTCCAGGAGCGCGGCCGCCTGCTCGTGGGCGTCCAGGGTGGCGGCCGTGGATCCCACGGGTAGGAGCCGATGGGCCAGGCAGGGAACCACCAGCTCCCGCACGTCGTCCGGCACGAGAAACGTCCGGCCGTTGGTGAGGGCGTACGCTCGGGCCGCGCGGAACAGCGCGATGGCTCCGCGGGGGCTCACGCCCATCCTGAGACCCTGGTGGTCGCGGGTCCGGGCCACGATCGCCATGAGGTAGTCCACGATCGATTCATCGGCCTGGACCTGCTCGACCTCGTCCTGGAGATGGAGGACCTGGGTCGGCGACAGAACCGCTTCGAGTTTCTCGATGAGGGGCACCATCGTGGCGGACTCCATCAGGATGCGCCGCTCGGCGTCGGGTCCGGGGTACCCGATGGTGAGCCGCATGAGGAAGCGGTCGAGCTGGCTCTCCGGGAGGGGGTA
>DASWKP010000274.1:0-14242 GCA_036396575.1 Longimicrobiales bacterium
GCTTCCGAATCTGGAAGTTCCGCAGCATGGCGGCGGACGCCGAGCGTACCGGCCGCCCCCTGACGGTGGGGGACGACCCGAGGGTGACCCGGGTCGGGCGGTGGCTGCGAGCCTGGAAGCTCGACGAACTCCCCCAACTCCTGAATGTGGTGCGCGGGGAGATGTCCCTCGTGGGGCCCCGCCCCGAGGTGCCCCGCTACGTGGAGCTGTACACCCTGGAGCAGAGCCGGGTGCTCGACCTGACGCCCGGCATCACCGATCCCGCCTCCATCCGCTACCGCAACGAGGCGGAGGCGCTGGAGCGAGCGGACGACCCCGAGGCCGCGTACATCGACACGCTCATGCCCGAGAAGATCCGCCTTAACCTGGAGTACGGTGACGTGGCGACCGTGTGGTCGGACCTGAGAGTCATCCTCCGGACGCTGGGGGCCGTGATCCACGTCGTGAAGCCGGGTTGATCCGGTGCCGGGGGGCGACCACTCCTGTCGACAGCGTCGACAGGGCGAGCGATTCGAGGTAACATTAAGATCTATGGAGTGAACCCAAGGGCGTCCGGCGTCCATACGCTCCGGCGGCCCTGGATGATGAGTGGACGAGCATGACGAATCCTCGATTCGAAGATCACGGATCCCTCCTCGACACCGATGGCGACCGTTCCGGCGGCGGCAGCGGTGACGAGCTGCTGCACGTCGTCGACATGGTGCGCCGGCGGTGGTGGCTCCTGCTCGCCTTCGGCCTCGTGGGGCTGGGCGTCGGGGCCGTGCTCCAGTCCAAGCTCGAACCCACGTTCACGTCCATGGTGCTGATCCAGCGCCAGATGGACGCGGCTGGCATGACGGCGCTGGGTGCCCGGCTGGCCTACGTGACCCTTCAGGAGGACATCGAATCCGACCTCCGCAGGCTCGAGACCCGAGGTCTGATCGAGGCCGTCGTCGACTCCGTCGGCGTTCGTTTGCTGACACCCTCGGATCCCACGGCCAGGGGGCGCTACTTCGCCGATGTCTGGGTGTCACCCCTCGCGGAGACCGACGACTGGGAGCTGCGCCGATCGGGCGGCGACATCGTGCTGTTCCATCATCAGCGGGGTGAAGTGGCTCGGGCCGACGCGGGCGGGACGATCATCGGGCCGTCGTTTCGAATCGTGCTAAGGAACCCCACCGAGATCCCGGCCGGAGGTCTCCCGTTCCGGGTGATCGACCGGAACGAGGCCGTCATCGATGTCCGCGACGGTCTGCGTGCCTCCAACGAGAGGGGTACGAACCTGATCCGCATCGGGTTCACCAGTACGGATCCTCAGTTGGCCGCCGATGTGGCCAACGCCCTCGCGCAGGCCTTTATCTGGCGTTCGGCCATGAACAGCCGGGAGCAGCGCACCCGTCACAGGGAGGCGGTCCAGGCCAGGTTCGCCGCGGTGACCGACACCTTGAACGCCGCCCAGGACCTCGTCCTGGAGTTCATGGACACGACGGGTACGCAGAACCCGCAGGCCGAGGGCGCCGCCCTCAGCAGCACGCTTCAGGCCGAGCGGGGGGACCTCCGCAGCCTCCAGGACCAGCAGAATCAATTGGAGAGCCTCGTCTTCACCCTGCAGACGGGGGACAGGGAGGAGCTCCGGCTCATGGAGATCGTGATGGCGGCCCTCGTCCCGGCCGCCCAGCCCTACTACAGCCAGCTCGTGCGCCTGGAGAGCGAAAGGGATCAACTCATCAACAACCCGAGGGCCGCCCGCACCCTCACCAATCCGGATGTCGTGCGCAAGGACTCCCAGATTGCCGAGACCATCCGGCAGATGCAGAGCATCACCGAGCAGACGCTCGAAGTGCATAAGGGCCGGGTCGCTCAACAGCGGTCCCGGGTGGGCGAGCTCGCGCTTCAGGTGGGCAGCGTCCCCGAGAAGCGGATGGCGCTCAGCCGGCTCGAGCGGCGAGTGGAGAGCCTCCAGAAGGTCCACGACATGCTCTCCTCGACTCTCTACGAGGCTCAGATCGCCGAGGCCGTGGAGGTGGGCAACTCCCAGGTCATAGACGCCGCCGTCCCCCGGCCGACGCCCGATGTGGTGGGGCAGACCCGTACGCTCGGCCTGGGCTTCGTATTGGGGCTCGTGATCGGTTTCGGAGTCAGCCTGGTCCTGGACCGCGTGGACCATCGCATCCGAAGCCCCGACGAAGCTCCCAAGCTCGCGAGGGCCGAGCTTCTGGCCACCATCCCGATCATGCGGGAGTCCGGGAACGGCCGCCGGCCGCTGATCACCGGATCGGACGCGGCCAGCTCCGAAGCGTTTCGAATGCTGCGCACCAACCTACGCTTCGTGAAGGCGGCTTCCCCCCGCCTCCTTCAGGTCACCAGCCCCAGTCCCAGGGAGGGCAAGAGCATCATCACCGCCAACCTGGCGCTTACCCTGGCCCAGGAGGGCAAGAGGGTCCTCGTCGTGGACGCGGATCTCAGGCGCCCCGTCCAGCACGAGATCTTCGGGGTGAGCCGCGCTCCGGGACTCACGGACATCCTGGTGGGCGAGGCGGGCAGCTCGGCCGTGCATTCCCTGGAGGAGCATCGCGTCGCCGTGGTGACGGCCGGCACGCCATCGCCGCGGCCTGCCGAGTTGCTGGGAAGCGAAGCGTTCGCGGCGTTCCTCAAGCGTTCACTGGAGGAGTACGATATCCTCGTCGTCGACGCGCCCCCCGTACTCGCTGTCACCGACGCTTCCGTCATCGGATCGTCCATGGACGGCGTACTCCTGGTGGGTCGCCTGGACCGGACCGACCGCCAGGCCCTGTCGAACGCGGCCGAGCAACTCCGTCGCACACGCACTCCGCTCCTGGGGGTGATCGTCAACGGGGTCAGCCCGGGACGAAGGTACGGAGGGTCGTACGGGTACGGCTACGGCTACGGATACGAGAGCAATGGGGGCCCCGACAGCGTCGGCGAGCCCCGGAAGCGTCTCTTCGGAGGCGTCTTCGGAACCTGAGGCCGCCCGGCCGCTTCTTCCCTCAACAGCGTCGACAGCCCAGCACAACCCGTTTAACATTAATAGCTGTACCTCGGGTGAAGAGAGCGACCGGGGTCTTCGCCCCAGCACGTCCACAGGTGATGAGCATGACCGCTCCACGGTTCGACCACCCCGGCCCGCTGATCGATACCGGCGACGGGCCCGGAGGCAACTCCGACGACGATGTGTTCCGCGTCATGGAGGTCCTGCGTCGACGGTGGGCTCTTCTGCTCGCCCTGGGCCTCGTGGGCCTCGGGGCCGCTGCGGCGTACCAGTCCAGGGTGGAGCCCACATACACTTCACAAGTTCTGGTTCAGCGGCACGAGGATCCCGCCGATCTGGGCGCGATGGGGGTCGGGTACTCCCTCTCGGTGCAGGAGAACGTCGCCACGGAGCTCCGGTTGCTCGAAACGGAGAGCCTGCTGGGGGGCGTCGTGGATTCGCTCGGACTGCGCCTACTGATCCCTTCGGATCCCTACGCACGAGGACGCCTGTTCTCCCGGGTCAGGATTTCGCCCGAGGCTCCCACCAGGGCCTTCGAGCTTCGCCGGGACCAGGACGGCGTCAAGCTGTATGAGGCCGGAGGACAGGTTGAGGTGGGTCGCGCCGACCTGAATGGCGTCATCAACGGCCCGGGTCTTCGCCTCGACCTCAGGGAGGCCAGCGCGGTACCAGAAGGCGGCCTCGTCCTCGAGGTGACGGACCGCAAGGCGACGATCGCCGTCGTGAAGAGCGGCATGCGGCCGTCGTCCGAGTCCGGGACCAGCCTCATCCGCATCGCCTATTCGAGCCCGGATCCGCAGCTTGCGGCAGAGGTGGCCAACGAATTGGCCCGGGCTTACATCTGGTACTCCGCCCAGAAGACCCGCGAAGAGACGAGGTCCAGGAGGGAGTGGATCGAGGCCCGCTTCTCGCGGGTCTCGGACTCGCTGGCGGCGGCTCAGGAGCTTCGGCTCGATTTCCTGGCCGAGGCCGGCACGCAGAACCCCCAGGCGGACGCCACGATCCTGTCCTCCATGCTCCAGGACGCTCAGGAGGAAATCCGGAAGCTGGAGCGCCAGGAGGAGGAGCTCGAGCAGCTCGTCGTCAGTCTGGAAACCGGTGGCAACGAGGCGCTTCGCGAGATGACGATCGTCATGGCCGAGCTGGTTCCGGCGGCCCAGGGGCCCCACCGCCAGTTGCAGCAGTACGAGAGCGAACGTGACCGGCTCGTGAACGATCCCAGGGCCGCGCGAACGCTGAGGTCACCCGAGGTGATTCGCCTCGACTCCCTCATCGTGGAGACCAAGCGGGAGATGCTCAGGATCACCGAGGCGACGTTGGACATCCACCGCAGGGACCTGAATCGCGTTGCGGCTCGGGCGCGTGAGCTCACCTACCAGGTGGGCAGCGTACCGGAGACCCAGGCCATCCTGAGCCGCTTCGAGCAACGGGTGTCCAGCTATCAGCGCTTCTACGACATGCTCGCCCAGATGCTGTACGAAGCCCAGATCGCCGAGGCGGTGGAATCGGGCAATGCCCAGATCGTCGATCCAGCGGTGCCCCAGACCAGCCCGGACATGGGGGGCACGAGCCGCACCCTGGCGGTAGGGTTCATGATGGGGATCCTCCTGGGACTGGGCGCGAGTCTCGTCATGGACCGCCTCGACCATCGCCTGCGCAGCCCCGACGAGGCACCCAGGCTGACCGGCACCGAGCTGCTGGCGACGATTCCCCTCATGCGGGATGTCAACGGCACGCGGCCCCTGGCCGCGGGAGCGGAGGCCGGGAGCTCCGAGGCGTTCCGGATGCTCCGGACCAACCTCCGGTTCGTGAAGGCGGAACCCCCCCGCATCTTCCAGATCACCAGTCCGGGCCCGAGGGAGGGCAAGAGCATCATCGCCGCGAATCTGGCCCTCGCGATCGCCCATGAGGGTAAGAGGGTCCTACTGGTGGACGGGGACCTGAGGCGCCCGGTGCAGCATGAGATGTTTGGAGTCAATCGGTCTCCGGGCCTCACGGACATCCTCGTGGGGGAGGCGGGGAACTCCGCGGTGCGGGTCGTCGACAAGTACCGGATCGACGTGCTGACGGCCGGGACTCCCTCCCCCAGGCCGGCCGAATTGCTGGGGAGCGAGGTCTTTTCCAGCTTTCTCCAACGGGCCCTCGAAGACTATGACACGGTAATCGTGGACGCGCCTCCGGTGCTCGCGGTAACCGACGCCTCCGTCATCGGGCTGTCCGTGGACGGCGTGCTTCTGGTGGGGCGCCTCGAGCAGACCGACCGCCAGGCTCTGGCTCACGCGGCCGATCAGCTCCGGCGAACCCGTGCGCCGCTCCTCGGCGTCATCGTCAACGGGGTCAACGTGGGACGCCGGTATGGCGGCCTCTACGGTTACGGCTACGGCTACGGTTATGGCTACGGTTACGAAAGCAACGGGAACCCCAAGAATGGCCGTGGCAAGAAGAAGAACGGCCGTGGCAAGAAGTAGGGTCTCGGGCTCCATTCCAGGCGGCGGTCCGCGGTGATCGACCTCGACGAGGCCACTGTGGTCGTGGAGGTGGCCCAGGCCCACGACGGTAGCCTGGGCGCCGCCCACGCGTTCATCGACGCGGTGGCCAGGACCGGGGCCGACGCCATCAAGTTCCAGACCCACATCGCCGCGGCCGAGAGTACGCCGCACGAGCCATGGCGCGTCCGTTTCAGCCCCCAGGACGCCACGCGCTACGACTACTGGCGCCGCATGGAGTTCACCGAGGAGCAGTGGCTTGGGCTGCGGCGCCACGCCGACGAGGCCGGCCTCGCCTTCCTGAGCTCGGCTTTCTCCATGGATGCGGTGGAGCTGCTGGAGAGGGTGGGCGTCGCGGCGTGGAAGGTGGCCTCGGGGGAGGTGCGGAACCGGGCCATGATGGACCGCATGATGGCGTCCGGCCTGCCGATCCTGCTCTCCACCGGAATGAGCCCCCTGGCCGAGGTGGACGAGGCCGTGGGGCTGCTCACGGATGGAGGAGGCCCCTTCGCGGTCCTCCAGTGCACGTCCATGTATCCGACTCCGCCGGAAAGGCTCGGCCTCAACCTGATTCCGTTTTTCAGGGAGCGGTACGGATGCCCCGTGGGCCTCTCGGACCACTCGGGAACCCTACATCCGTCCCTGGCGGCGGTGGCCCTGGGGGCCAACGTGATCGAGGTCCACGTCACGCTGTCCCGGGACGCATTCGGTCCCGACGTGTCTTCGTCGGTCACGGTGGACGAGCTCACCCGCCTGGTGGAGGGGGTCCGCTTCCTGGCGACGGCGCGGGTCAACCCGGTGGACAAGGACCGCGTCGCGGAGGAGCTGGCGCCCGTGCGTCGGCTCTTCACGAGGAGCGTGGTCGCGCGCAGGCCGCTTCCGGCCGGGACGGTCCTGGAGATGGGGGACCTGGCGGCCAAGAAGCCCGGCTCGGGCATCCCCGCCGAGCGCCTCCCGGAGCTGGTGGGGCGCCGTCTAGCCCGTGACGTGGAGATGGATCACCTCCTGGCCGAGGAAGATCTGGAGTGAGCGACCGGGGCATCCGGCGAGGCCGTCCGCGACCACCGGGCGGGGGCTGAGCGTGCGCGTTCTGCTCGTCGCTGGAGCCAGGCCCAACTTCATGAAGGTGGCTCCCATCCAGCGGATTCTGTCCCGACGCGGCGTCGGGACGGTCCTCGTCCACACGGGCCAGCACTACGACGAGGCCCTGTCCGCGACGTTCTTCGAGGAGCTCGGCCTTCCCGATCCAGACTTCTTCCTGGGCGCGGGGTCCGCCAGCCACGCCGTGCAGACCGCCCGCGTCATGGAGGCCTTCGAGCCGGTGCTGAAGGAGGTGGTCCCGGACTGGGTCGTCGTGGTGGGCGACGTCAACTCGACGCTGGCCGCGGCCCTGGTCACCGCCAAGCTCCGGGTGGACCTGGGCTGCCGGCTGGCTCACGTGGAGGCGGGGCTCCGGAGCGGTGACTGGCGCATGCCCGAAGAGGTCAACCGGGTGCTCACCGACCGACTCGCCGACCTGCTGTTGCTGCCCTCTCGAGACGCCCTCCCCAACCTTCTCGCCGAGGGCATTCCGGAGGAGCGGACGGCCTTCGTGGGCAACGTCATGATCGACACGCTCCTCCAGCGACTGGGCGTCGCGAGGGAGAGGAGGGTTCCCGAAGCGTGGGGTCTGGAGCCCGGGGGCTACGTTCTCGCCACGGTGCACCGCCCCTCCAACGTCGACGACCGCGGAGCCCTCGAACGGGTTCTCCAGGGGCTCGCGGCGGTCGCGGAGGAGATCCCCGTGGTGGCGCCTCTGCACCCCCGGACCCGGGCACGCATCCGGAGCCATGGGGTGGAGGCCGCCGCCGGCTCGGCTCGGCTCATCGATCCCGTGGGCTACACGGAGATGGTGGGCTTGCTGGACGGAGCGGCGGCGGTGGTCACCGACTCGGGCGGGGTCCAGGAGGAGACCACGGCCCTGGGCGTGCCGTGCGTGACCCTCCGGGAGAACACGGAGCGTCCGGTGACCGTGACCCTGGGAACGAACCGCCTCACGCCCTGGCCTCTGACCCCCGAGGGCGTCCTGGCCTCGGTGCGTGCCGCCCTGGACGCCGGACGGGTGCCTCCGGGGTCGCGGTGTCCGGAGGGGTGGGACGGGCTCGCCGCGGAGCGGGTGGTCGAAGCGCTGGTTGACGGGTAGCCGGCGGCGGCCGCGACCGACCGCACTCCCGCCCCCCCCGCGACCGTTGCCACACCCCCCACGCCTTCTATCTTCCCATCGGCGCCCCGACACACGCACACCCCGCCCCCCATGCCACGTCACTTTGGACTCACCCAATGAAGATCGCCGTGATAGGGACCGGCTACGTGGGCCTCGTGGTCGGTGCCTGCCTGGCGGAGACGGGCAACGACGTCGTCTGCGCCGACATCGACGAGGACAAGATCGCGCGGCTCCGCCGGGGCGAAGTGCCCATCTTCGAGCCGGGGCTCGACCGCCTCCTGGATGAGAACCTCGCCGCGGGGCGCCTGGTGTTCACCACCGACGTTCCCCACGCCGTGCGCGCATCCGAGATCGTCTTCATCGCCGTGGGCACGCCTCCCGGCGAGGATGGTTCGGCTGACCTGAAGCACGTCCTGGCCGTGGCCGGGACCATCGGCGACGCCATGGATGGGGAGAGGATCGTCATCACCAAGAGCACGGTGCCCGTGGGGACGGCGGCCCGGGTGCGCGCGGCCATCGAGGAGCGGACCGAGCATCCCGTCCACGTCTGCTCCAACCCCGAGTTCCTCAAGGAAGGAGCCGCCGTCACGGACTTCATGAAGCCCGACCGGGTGGTCCTGGGCGTGGACCACGCACCCGCCGGGGAGCGCCTCAGGGAGCTCTACGCGCCCTTCGTGCGCCAGGGCCACCAGGTCCTCCTCATGGACGTGGCCTCGGCGGAGCTCACCAAGTATGCGGCCAACGCCATGTTGGCCACGCGGATCAGCTTCATGAACTACATCGCCCGCCTGTGCGAGCGCACGGGTGCGGACGTGGACATGGTTCGCCTCGGCGTGGGGACGGACACCCGCATCGGCTCCAGCTTCCTCTTTCCGGGCATCGGCTACGGGGGTTCCTGCTTTCCCAAGGACGTGAAAGCCCTTGTCCGGACCAGCCACGAGCTGGGCCTCGGTGCCGGGATCCTCGAGGCCGTGGAGGAGGTCAACGAGGCCCAGAAGCGCCTCCTCCTGGACAGGATCGTCGAGCGCCATGGGGAGGACCTGACGGGTCGCCGTTACGCCGTGTGGGGGCTGGCGTTCAAGCCCCAGACCGACGACATGAGGGAGGCGCCGAGCCTCGTTACGATCCGGGGTCTCCTGGCGCGGGGCGCCCAGGTGGCGGCCCACGACCCCGAAGCCATGGAGGAGTCCAGGAAGCACTACCTGGGCGACGACATCCGCTACGTGGATCGGCCTTACGATGCTCTGGACGGCGCGGACGCCCTGATCATCCACACCGAGTGGCACCCCTACCGCCGTCCGGACTTCGTCCGCATGAAGGAGCTTCTGGCCACGCCGCTCATCCTGGATGGCCGCAACCTCTTTCGGCCGGAGCGGATGCGCGAGTTGGGCTTCGAGTACCACTCCGTGGGCCGGCGCGCCGTACTCCCTGCGGACGTGGAGGCCGGGACATGAAACGTGTGCTCATAACCGGGGCCGCGGGCTTTCTGGGCTCCCACCTGGCGGAACGCTTCCTCCGGGAGGGATATGCGGTCCTTGGACTGGACAACCTCATCACCGGCTCCATGGACAATGTCCGGGAGTTGGAGGCCTATCCGGAGTTCGCGTTTCTCCGGCACGATATCAGCAAGCCCGTGGAGATCGAAGGCCCATTGGACGGGGTCCTCCACTTCGCGTCGCCCGCCAGCCCCGTGGACTATCTGGAGTTTCCCATCCAGACCCTCAAGGTAGGTAGCCTGGGAACCCACAACTCCCTGGGCATCGCCAAGGCCAGGGGGGCCCGCTTCCTGTTGGCGTCCACGTCCGAGGTCTACGGCGATCCCGCCGTCCATCCCCAGCCCGAAAGCTACTGGGGCAACGTCAACCCCATCGGTGTCCGGGGCGTCTACGATGAGGCCAAACGCTTCGCCGAGGCCATGACGATGGCGTACCACCGCCACCACGGGCTCGACACGCGCATCGTGCGGATCTTCAACACCTACGGTCCCCGCATGAGGCCCGGCGACGGGCGGGTCGTCTCGAACTTCATCGTCCAGGCCCTGCGGGGTGATCCCATCACCGTCTACGGCAACGGCCAGCAGACGCGCTCCTTCTGCTACGTGGACGACGAAGTGGACGGCATCTGGCGGCTCTACAACTCCGAAGTCCATGAGCCCGTGAACGTCGGCAACCCCGACGAGTTCACCATCCTCGAGCTGGCGCGCGCCGTCCTGGACCTGTGCGAATCCGGCTCGGAGATCGAGTACCTTCCCCTGCCGGCGGACGATCCCAAGGTGCGCAGGCCGGATATTACCCGGGCGCGTGACGAGCTGGGCTGGGAGCCGGTGGTTTCCCTCGCTCAGGGGCTGGTCCGGACGGTCCCGTACTTCCTGGAACTGGTCGAGGGGAACGACGCCGCGGCGCGTACCCTGCCGGCGTGAGTCGTGAGCCGTCCCGCCGCCACCTTGCTTCGCCTGCGGGAAAGGGCCGTGTGCCGGGTGCGCAGGACCGCCCTCTTCCAGCGGGTTCACGGCGCGATGCGCCTGCCCCTGCCGACCCTGGATCGTCCCGTCTTCCTCGTCGGAACGGTACGAAGCGGTACGACCCTCGTGGCGCGGTCGCTGGGCGACGGGGACCCTCCCCCGATGACGGGCCGACCGGGAGCCCTCTGACCGTGTGCGGCATATTCGGCGCCGTCAACGTGACGCTGACGGGGGAGGGCCTACGTGGCGCCCTGACGGCTCTGCGCCACCGGGGCCCCGACGACTGGGGGGTGTGGGCCTGCCCGTGGGAGGTGGGGGCGGGCCGGAGCCTCCGGCCCGAGGACCCTGGGCGGGCCTGGACCGATCCGTGCCTTCGGAATGGCCCCTGGTCCGAGCTGGCCGCGCAACCCGTCGTCATGGGGCACACCCGCCTGGCCATCATCGACCTGTCCCGGGAAAGCCATCAGCCCATGGTCGTGCCCGGGGAGGCGGCCCTGGTCTTCAACGGGGAGATCTACAACTACGTCGAGCTCCGCCGGGACCTGGAGCTCGCTGGTCACGCCTTCCGCAGCTCCGGGGACACGGAGGTGCTCCTCCGATCCTGGCTGGCGTGGGGTCCCGCCTTCGTCCACCGCCTGAGAGGCTTCTTCGGTCTCGCCCTTTGGGACCCCCGGGGCCGGGAGTTGGTGGCCGCCCGTGACCGCCTGGGCAAGAAGCCGCTCTACTACGCTCCCGTGGAGCCCGACGGCCTGATCTTCGCGTCGGAGATCGGAGCCCTGTGGAGTCTGGGTGCCGGAACGCCCCGGCTGGATCCGGGGGTGGCAGCGCGGTACCTGGCCGTGGGCGAGCTGCCGCGGGAAGGCGAGTGCTTCTTCCGGGGCATCCGCCAGGTCCCCCCGGGAGGCCTGCTCAGATGGTCCCCCGGTGGCGCGCCGCGGGTCGAGGTCTACTGGCGCCCCGTTGCGACCCACGACGCCCGCCCTGCGGACGCCGCCCGGCAACTCCGCGAGCGGCTCGATGAGTCGGTGGCGCTTCGCTACCGTTCCGACGTTCCCGTGGGGGTGGCACTCAGCGGTGGGGTGGACTCCGGGAGCCTCCTGGCGACCTCCGTGGCGGTGCGGGACCGCATCGGCCAGGGCACGGTGCTCTCCTACTCGGCCACCCACGAGGAGGACCGCTTCTCCGAGGAGGCCGAGATTCGTGCTGTCCTGGCAGGTTTTCCGGACGTGAACCCCACGTTCTTCGCCACGGCCGAGAACAGCACGC
This sequence comes from Longimicrobiales bacterium, assembly GCA_036396575.1. Classification (GTDB taxonomy): domain Bacteria; phylum Gemmatimonadota; class Gemmatimonadetes; order Longimicrobiales; family Gaopeijiaceae; genus DASWKP01. The sequence continues at coordinate 11,406 of DASWKP010000274.1, forward strand.
TGGAGGATTTCCTGGCTTTCCTCCGGCACCACGACGAGCCGGTACGCTCCGACGGTGTCTTCAACCAGTACCGCTTCATGCAGAGGATGCGTGAGGCGGGCATCAAGGTGCTCCTGAGCGGCCAGGGCTCCGACGAGCTCTTCTTCGGGTACCCGTGGCACATGGGGCCATGGGTCCGTTGGCTGCTCGGACACGGGCGCGTCGTGGAGGCCGTCCGCTGGGCCGGCGAGCTGGGCCGCCGTCAGGGCCAGGGGACCCTCACGGTCCTCCGGGGCATCGTCTCCCGGATGTGGCCGGGGCGGACGAGGGCCTACAAGGCTCGCGCGGCCGGGGCCTGGCTGCGCCCCGGAATCTGGGCGGAGCACTGCGCCGCGGCGTTCGAGACGGGTCTGGAGGTGTTCCGGGACCCCCGGGTCTACCACCTCGACCAACTGTACGGCACGAGCCTTGGGGGGCTCCTCAAGGACGAGGACCGGAACTCCATGGGGAGTGGCGTCGAGACCCGCTTGCCTTACCTGGACCCTCCGCTGGTGGAGTGGGCCCTGGGACTGGACCCGGCGCTGGCTTTCAGGGAGGGTATGACCAAGCACGTCGTGCGCTCCGCATTCCTGGGGGACCTGCCTCATTCCGTGGCCATGTCCCGCCGCAAACGCGGTTTCTACATGCCCTATATGCACCGATGGGAGGGCTTCCCGGCCGTGATCCGGGAGACCCTCACCGCGTCGGAAGCTCTGGGAGAGGTCGTCGACGTGGGCAGCTTCCTGGCGCTGTGCGATGAGGGCCGGGTCGACGACCAGCTTCGCTGGCGCTGCTTCAATCTGGCGTTCTCACACCGGGCAGCGCTCGAGCGCGCCGGGAGTCGCGGCGAGCCGCCGGCGGGCGCCGGGGCCGCCATCTCTTGACCCGGGCGCCGTCCACGGTGAGCCTTGTCTGGCATTGAAACCCGGGTCCCGAACCGTCCGAGGCACCTACCCGAATGACCGACCATCTCCTCGCGCCCCACGGCGGCCGCCTCATCGACCTGATCGTCCCGCACGAGCGGGCGGACGCCCTCAGGGCGAGCTCCCGGGATTGGCCGTCCTGGGACCTCACGAACCGGCAGCTCTGCGACCTGGAGCTGCTTCTGAACGGGGGCTTTTCTCCGCTGGAGGGCTTCATGTCCCGGGCGGATTACGTGGCCGTGCGGGACGACATGCGTCTCGCGGACGGCACCCTGTGGACCATGCCCATCACCCTGGACGTGACCGAGGAGGCCGCCCGCGACCTGACGACCGGTTCGTCCCTCGCCCTCCGGGACCCCGAAGGGGTGATGCTCGCGGTCCTGACCGTGGACGACATGTGGGAGCCGGATCGGGCCCTGGAGGCCAGGCGCGTCTTCGGCACCGAGTCCCGGGAGCACCCCGGGGTGGACCACCTACTGGCCCGCACCCACCCCGTCTATCTGGGGGGTCGATTGGAGGGCCTCCAACTTCCCATCCACTACGACTTCCGGGAGCTCCGCAGCTCCCCAGCGGAGCTGAGGGAGGAGTTCCGGCGGCAGGGATGGCGGCGCATCGTGGCGTTCCAGACGCGCAACCCCATGCACCGGGCCCACCAGGAGCTCACTCTCCGCGCCGCGCGGGAGGTGGAGGCCAGCCTCCTGATTCACCCGGTGGTGGGCATGACCCAGCCTGGCGACGTGGACCACTACACGCGCGTACGCTGCTACCAGGCCCTGATCCAGCGGTACCCCAGTGCCACGGCCCGGCTCTCCCTCCTCAACCTGGCCATGCGTATGGGTGGGCCGCGGGAGGCGGTGTGGCACGCCATCATCCGCAGGAACCACGGCTGCACACATCTCATCGTCGGACGGGATCACGCCGGACCGGGCTCGGATTCGAGCGGCACGCCCTTCTACGGCCCCTACGAGGCGCAGGAGCTCATGCGCGAGGTAGCGGACGAGATCGCCGTGGAGATGGTGCCCTTCCGCCTCATGGTCTACGTGGAGCAGACGGCCTCCTACACGCCCATCGACGAGGTGGAGGAGGGGGCCACCGTCCGGTCCATCTCGGGGACCGAGCTCCGCGACCGCCTGGCGCACGGCCGTGACATTCCGGATTGGTTCACCTTCCCGGAGGTCGTGGAGGAGCTTCGCCGCAGCCACCCGGCCCGCAGGGACCAGGGCTTCACGGTCTTCTTCACGGGCCTGTCGGGGTCGGGCAAGTCCACGGTGGCCAACGTCCTCCTGACCAAGCTCCTGGAGATGGGGGGACGCTCGGTAACGCTCCTGGACGGGGACATCGTGCGGAAGAACCTCTCGTCGGAGCTGGGCTTTACCAAGGAGCACCGGGACCTCAACATCCACCGAGTGGGCTTCGTGGCCTCGGAGATCACCAAGGCAGGGGGCATCGCGATCTGCGCGCCCATCGCTCCCTACGACTCCGTGCGCAGGGACAACCGGGAGATGATCTCCCAGGTGGGCGGGTACGTCCTGGTGCACATGGCCACGCCGATCGACGTCTGCGAGGAGCGGGACCGGAAGGGCCTCTACGCCAAGGCCCGGGCCGGCATCATCCCGGAGTTCACCGGGATCTCCGATCCCTACCAGGTGCCGGAAGACGCTGACGTGATCCTGGACACCACCGACCTGACTCCGGAGGAGGCCGCTCAGGAAGTCCTTCTCCATCTGCAGACCATGGGGTTCATCGCTCCGTGACCGCTCCACCCCTCTACCTCGTTACCGGGGGGGCCGGCTTCATCGGCTCGCACCTGGTGGAGCGCCTCCTGTCCGACGGCGCGCGCGTCCGGGTGCTGGACGACTTCTCCACGGGCCGCCGGGAGAACCTGGACCCCTGGCG
>DASWKP010000275.1:0-11455 GCA_036396575.1 Longimicrobiales bacterium
CGTCGGCCGGATGGACATCGTCCTGTTCGCGATGGCCGTGACGCTGATCCCCGCGCTGGGCATCTGGGCGGTGGGGGCGGTGACCGGAGTCGCCGGGTCCTCCGCCCGGCGGGGGGCACACCTCGTCCCTGTCACGGATCCGGGTCCCCGACAGGATGGTGGGATCAGAGCAGACGCCACCCTCCTCCCCGCGACCGCGTTCCGTGAGGGGCGGAACGACCTCTCGCTGTTCATACTGCGCCAGGGGCGCGTGGAGCCCATCCGGCTGGAGGGGTGACCGCCCAGCTACATCTGGGGCTCGCTCGTCCACGGCCCTTTCCTGGCCAAGAAGACCATCGACGGGAGGATGGGACGCAGGGCCCTGAGGATCCCCCCAGGCGCCGTGAGGAGGCGCCGCTTGAGGCCCGGGAGACGCTCGATCTTCGCCATCAGGCGCATCGCGTCGATGGTCAGCTCCCGGTGGATGAGCGGCGTCCGAACGAAGAGCTCCTCGAGCTCCGGCCGACGGAGCAGAAGGCAATCGTACTCGTCCCCCTTCCCGGCCAGCCGGACGTACGGCGACCGCAGGCCGGACGGCAACCACGAGAGGAACGGCAGCTTGAAATGGGGCTCGACGATGGTCCATCGGTTGGGGGTGGCCACGTAGCAGAGTCCGCCGTCACGCAGCACCCGCCGGATCTCTCGGAGGTGATGGAGCTGGGCCCGGTGGTCACCCACATGCTCGATCACGTGGTTCGACACCACCACGTCGAAGACTCCGTCCCCGAAAGGAAGCTCCGTCCCCGACACAGGGACGAACACGTAGCCATCGCGCACCATGCGTTGATCGGTGACGTCGACGCCGACCACCTCTCCGCGCCGGCCGACCAGCTCGGCAAGGGTCGCAGCGATGATGCCTGAGCCCGTCCCGACGTCCAGGACGCGGGCGCCCTCCAGGTCGCCGAACCGGCGGAGCAGGGTCGTGATCTTCCTGGCCTTGGCCCGGCGCATCTCCGGGTCCCAAGCGACCCCGCGTTCTCCTTCCCCGTACCGGGTCACCGCCTGTGCTCCCCTCGCTCCGACGCGCGGAGCGGGTACCCGTACCGTCCAAGCCGAGGAAGGGTGAGCAGGGTGGTGAGGGCCCGATCGAACCGGCCCATCCGGCGCACCCATTCGTTGTCCTCCCGCAGCTCGAGCTCGCCGGTGAAGAGCCGGTCCGGATTGCCGGAGACGATGTGGTTGCTCCCAACCCGAACGAGCTTCCCCTCCAGGAACGGGAACGAGGCCTGGCGCTCCCCGACGAAGCCCGTGATCGCGTCGAGCCAGGTCACCGGATCCGACACGAAGTCCTCGTAGCGCATCCGGAGGTAGTGCCGCAGGGGAAGACGGCGCCGCACGCGCTCCAGAAGCATGTTCCTGACCAGCCAGCTCAGCGCGCTGTAGGCGGACGGGTAGCGAGGCATCGAGGTCTGGCGGTCCGGCCACTTCTTCCGCCGTCTGAAAGAGTGGGCAACAGCGCGCGGGTCTCGGACCAGGTGCAGGCAATAGGGCTCCACGCCTGGGACCAGTCCAAGCAGGACGGGGTCCGTCGCCCACTTGGATGAGTCCACGATGACCCGCGCGCCAGTGAGATCGGCCAGGGCCGCGTAGAGGCGGGAGACTACCTCCGTGTACCTGTCGAGTGCAGGCCACGGCGCGGACCGGCCACGAGCGATGCGAAGGAGCCGTCGACCCCGTCTCCATCGATAGATGTCCCTGTACCACGTCGAGACCGCCGACGGGGGGATCAGGTACGAGCCGTCGGGTCCCGCGCCCAAGGCTCGCTCCAGGACCACGGACCACAGCTCGCATTCACGGACAGGCTTCGAGCACCCACACAGGAATCCCTGATCGAGCACGTCCCACACGAACCGCACCTCTCCCGCGGCAAGGAAGCCGCTGACCTCGCCCAGGACCGAGTCGACGAGCGTGCTTCCGCTCCGTCCCTTCACCGCCACGTACAGGACCTTGACCGGCGGCGCGACCGGACGGCCCGAGGCAGCCGGCATCCTCGCGCGATCGTTCATGAGGTGAACACCTTGAGCATCTCCGTGGCCAGGCCGTCCGGGGATAGCCAAGGCGGGCCGGCCTCCGGCGGAAGACGCTTGGGGTCGGCCAGGGATCGGTCGAGGGCTGCGGCGAGGGCATCCGGACGTCCCGGGGGAACGGTGGTCCCCAGCCCGTACCGATCGACCACGGACGGGAGGTCGCCGACCGCGGAACAGACCACCGGGAGGCCGGCCTGGACGGCATCACCCAGGATCAGCGGGATCGATTCGATGCGGGACGGGATGGCCAGGACCTTGGCTCGGGCCATCGCCCCGCTGAGGGCGGTGGCCGACAGCGGGCCGCTGACCTGGATCGAACCCTCCAGTCCCAGCCGCATCACCGTCCGCTCCAGCATGGGGCGCATCTCCCCCTGGCCGTACATGCGAACCTGCACGTCCGGCCTGGCGGCTCGCAGGAGAGCAGCCGATTCGATCAGGACATCGGGCCCCTTGTTCGGGTGATACCTGCCGACGAACAGCACATCCGTCGCCTCCGGGAGATGCTCGGGAGGGGGTGGGAGCCGTCTGCAGGAGGGCAGGAAGGCCACCCTGACGCCGGTCAGCCGCTCCGCTTCCTCGGCCAGGGCGGTGCCGTCCGCGAATGCCGCCTCGGCATCCCGCAGGACGGTCGTCAGGATCCGGCTGCCGCCGGGGAAACGGGGAGCCTTCCACACGTCGGATCCGAGCACCCACACCGCGTAGGGAGCCCCGGCCATCCGGTGGACCCACCGCGCCAGGATGCCCGAGGGCAGTGCCCACAGCGCTATGGTTGCCTCCGGCGGCGCACGTCGCACGGCCCGGCGGAGGCGAGGACGGGCCGCAAGGAACAGAGAGACCATCCGCAGCAGATCGGCGGGGCGCTTGGGTGAGAGGTCGGCCAGGGACAATGTCGGGCTGAGCCAGGGAAGCTCGATCCCCGAAAGGACCGGATCGAACTCCGTGCCCCCCGGCTTGCGCGGAGTGACCACCGTGATCTCATGGCCCTGTTCGGCGAGGGAGAGCGCGAGGTCCCGCGCGATGACCCCCGCGTTGACCGACTCTTCCGGATGGCGCGGGTACGAGGAGCTGATCACCCAGATGCGCATCGTCTCACCGCTCCTCTACTTCGTGGCCACCGCGAGTACGCTGATCGGGATCTTGGACACCCCACGCGTCTCCAGGTCGAGGTGCCGGAAGTCGCTCAGCATGAGCCGCAGGGCGTGCTCCGAGAATCGCCAGTAGTCGTGGGGCTCATCATGGTAGGGGTACACGAAGGGCACGTGGATCACGGTCTTCCCGCCGGGGCGAAGGGCCCGGTAGATCCGTTGCACCGCCGCCTGGAAGTCGTACACGTGCTCGAGCACATTCAAGCAGATGATGATGTCGAATTCCTCGTGGAGCTCCATCGTGGTGACGTCGAGGATGCGGTGGCCGAACGCCGGAACGATGTCCGTCTGCAGGAAATCGTTGGATGGATCGAAGATGCTCTTGACGGACTGCCCCTCGCCGTCTCGGCCGGGTCGTCCGCTTCCGATCTCCAGGATCCGCTGCCCCCGAACGGCAGCCGCGAACCTCCTGAGCTGCCGGTTCCTCCACCGCCGGCTGCTCACGAAGAGTCGGACCAGGAAGCGCATGACCTTCTTCATGATCGGGGCACCGCCGATACGGCGGAGGCCGGCAGGGTCATGCTGGACATGGACCCAGCCGGTAGAGGAGGTACCCCTCGAGCGCGCCGGCCCGGCAGAACCCAGGAGAGGCCTCGATCCGGCTCACATGGCGGGCGATGGTTCCGTAGGCGGGGAGGAGCCACGTATCGTTATACGCCAGCTCCAGGCTCTGGTCGGGGTTGATCAGGACCCAGCCGATGTCCCGCCCGCGCAAGACCCCGATCACGTCTTGATCGGACGGCCAGGTCAGGAACGTCACGTACTCTCGCTCCGAGAGCACCGATCCGGCGTACCTCGGGATGTCCGCGTCGACGAACCCCAGGTGGCTCGAGCGAGCGCCGATCAGTCCCCTGCCGTCGTCCGCGATCCGAGCGAGACGGGGCAACGGCCCGCTCAGGAGCTCGCCCTCCTTGATCCGGACGTACCGCGCGTTGCTGACCAGGTTCGACGCCACACCGAACACGAGCACCACCACCGACGCGATCGCGCCGACCCGCCACCACCGGGCGCGCAGCCGGCCGAGGACGGTGACGCCGCCCCCCGCTCCCAGCGCGGCAGCGATCATGAGGGGCGACAGGTAGCGCGAGAACGCAGGAGCCCGCTGGTAGACGATGGCTCCCACCACGAACGCGACCGCCAGCAGCCCCGCCCATCGCAGCCGCCCCGAGCTCAGCACCAGAGACAGGATGGCCAGCACCACCACGAACAGGACCAACCCGTTGACGATCGTGAGTGCGTCGCCCCCGAACTCGCGCAGGTAGCCTGGGAGCGGAAGACGGCTCGGGTACCCGAAGAACTCGTGCTGAATCGTGGACAAGTATCCCTTGGTGATCCAGAAGTCGACGCGGTTCCCCAGGAAGTGGGAGAAGCCTCCTTCCATCAGGTTGACCACAGCGCGGGGGATATAGAACAGCGCGAAGGCCGCGTAGACCCGCACCAGCCCCTGGATGGCTGCCCTCGGCCGCGTGGTCAGCACCAAGAGGAAGGGCATCGGAACGAGGAGCTGCCCGACGGTCTGCGACTCGATCGACAGGTTCAAGCACAGTCCGGCCAGGCCGGCCGCGATCCATCGTCTGCGGCCCTCGCTCTGGACCGCACGGTATGCCAGATAGACGCCCAAGATGCCGAAGGCCAGCATGGGCGCGTACATCGGCAGGCGCGTGGCCCGCTCCAGGATCCCCTGGAAGGCAAGGCTTCCAAGGACGGCTGCTGCCGCGGCCAGCCACGACCGACTGAAGCTCCAGGTCACGTAGGCCATCGTCCCCGCCAGGAACTGGACCGAGAGGATGCTGAACAGCATGGCGCCGCCGATCCCCCCTACGGCCACGAAGGGCCCCAGGAGGATGAACGGTAGGAAGTTCGCCTGGGTATCGACCAGGAACGAGAGTCCCTCCCGCTGCACCACGCCGATCATCATCGTCAGGTTGGCCGAATCAGCATCCACCCCGGTTACCACCTTGCTGTGCAGGGCGGCCACGGGCAGGGCCAAGAGCACGCCGAACACGAACATGAAGGCCGGGCGCCGTGGGCGCAACCATGGCCGGGCGAGCAGCTGGGGAAGCTCGGTCAGCGGCAGCCCCTCCTGCCGAGCACGTCGCGCGGCCAGACCAGCCCCGAACGCCATCATGGCCAGCCCGGTGGCCAGGACGAGCACCGTGACCCGGCCGGGCGGCACGGCCGCGGCACGGACCAGCCCGGTGGCCACGACGGCCAGTCCCGCCAATGCAACGACGCCCGGCAGTTCGAAGGCGGAGGATCGCCCGGGCTCCTCGCCCCGACCTGATGGATCGCTCGCCTGTAGCTGCTCGGTGACCCGCATCAGCCGGCTAGTCCCGCTGATGCCCGGGCATCCGGTCCTTGCCCTCGAGCACGGAGCGCACCGCTCGGATCACGTGGTCGACCTGGTCGTCGCGTAGGCCGGACGAGAGCGGAAGCGAGAACGTGCGGGTCGAGATGTGCTCGGCGTTCGGGAATATCCCTACCCGATGGTCGTACCGCTTCTGGTAGTAGGGGTGGAGGTGCAGGGCCGTGAAGTGGATCCCTGTGCCTACGCCCTCGGCCCAGAGACGGTCCCGGACCTCGTCCCGGTCGAACGGCACCTCTTCCGTATCCAGCCGTGGTGAATACAGGTGCATGGCGGACGTGCCGAACGCCTGGTCGGGGAGGCTCGGGAGCTCCAGGGGCAGGTCCCCGAACGCCTCGTCATACCGGGACCAGATGGCTTTCCGCCGGTCCAGCGATGCGTCGATCCGAGCAAGCTGGCTGAGACCGAGGGCGCTCTGAAGATCCGTCAGGTTGTACTTGTACCCCGGCTCGAGGGTCTCGTAGGTGCGTGTCCTCGCGTCCGAGTAGCGGCTCCACGCGTCGGCGGACAGACCGTGGAGACTCAGCACGCGGACGCGTTCCGCAAGGGCCGCATCGCTCGTGGTCAGCATCCCTCCCTCGGCGGTGGTGATGTTCTTCGTCACGTAGAAGCTGTACGCGCTGGCGTCGCCGACGTCCCCCAGCCGCCGGCCCCTGACCGTGGTCTCGATGGCGTGGGCGGCGTCCACGATCAGGGCGATCTGGCGGTCCCCGATCGTCGCGCGCAGGGCCTCCACATCCACCGGATACCCGGCCAGGGGCACCGGGATCACGGCCTTGGTCCGTTCGGTGGTCGCGGGAGCTACGGTCTCCGGTGTGACGGTCCCGGTGGCCGGATCGACGTCACAGAACACCGGGGTGGCGCCGGCGTGGACCACCACGTTGGCGGTCGATGCGAACGTCAGGCTGGGAACCACGACCTCGTCGCCGGGGCCCACGCCCATGGCCACCAGGGCCAGATGCAGCGCCGCCGTGCAGCTCGACGTGCCTACCGCATGCGGTGCACCCACGTAGGCTGCGAAGCGTTCCTCGAAGCGGTGGGTCCTGGGACCGGTCCCGATCCACAGGCTCCTGAGGGTGTCCACGACTTCCTCGATGTCCTCTTCACGGATGTCCGGCTGGCCGAACACGACGAAATCCCTGTCGGTCACGATGGCCCCAATCCTAACGCGGCTGCTAGGGGCCGACCACGGCGTCCGGCGACGGGCACACGAGCGTCCACCTTTAGTCGTGCGGAACCACGGCGGGCTCCGGAGGGGGCCCGGTTGCGCTCTTCGGGCCCAGCAGCAGGAATGTACCCGCGACCACGGAGAAGCCGATCATCCCCACCACCCGGCTGACCGCCGTGGCCAGCAGACCGACGGCCACCGGGAGGCTGATCAACGGGCTCAGGGCACCGGCCACCACCTCCCTGATGCCCAGGCCCCCCGGGAAGAACCCGGTGGCTGCCGCGACCACCATGGAGACGGTCAGGACGGTGGCCTGGCCGAAGCTGATGGGGAATCCGATCGCGGCAAGGACGACCCAGAACTTCACGGCCGAGAGCATGACCGTGCCGGTCTCCACGGCGACCAGCTGGGCCAGGAGCCCGGTGGCCGTGCCCGCACCGCTCTGCCGGCGGATCAGCGAGTAGGACAGCGCGAGGACGGCCACTCCGGCTCCGGCCAGGGCGAGGCCCAGGCTCCACCGATCGGACGGGAGCTGCCAGATCCCGGAAACCACCCCCGTGGTGCCGATCCAGGCCAGGCCCACCGTCGCCGTGGAGCCGGTGGCCTTCCCGTATGTGGAGCCTTGGCGGCGGAGCGCACGGATCCGAACGAGGGCCGCCCCGGGGATGGGGAGCTGATTGACCACCGACGCGATCACGCTGACACGGAACGCGTCCACCATCGAGATCCGGTGCCCCAGGATCTCTCCTGAGATCCTGTACTCGGCCGCGTTGAGCACGGCGATCGGGGGAACGGTGAGCAGCGTGCCCACGACCAGCAACAACCAGCGGACAGGGCGATCCGTGTCGGGAAACCCCATCAGCGCCAGGGCCGTAACCAGCAGGAAGAGTCCAACGGCCAGGAACAGCAGGACCCGCTCCATCCCAGGCGAACGCCGCCCCACTCGTCGCTGGCTCCATGCCACCAGCCGCGCGGCGAGTCCGGCCGACGACGCTCGGAGCCGGCCCCGGGGAGGTGCGCTCATCCCGATGCCGGATCCACCTCGTCGCGGGGCCGGTTGGCCCGAACCACCAGGTCCGCCAGCAGTCCGATGGCGAAGACCTGGAACGCCGCGAACAGGACGAGGAGGGTGTTGGTGGCCAGGCGGAGGTCCTTGGTCGCCCAGTCGAAGATCAGCTTCCCGAGGCCGATGGCCAGGAGGGTGAATCCCGCGGGCAGGAAGATGCGCAACGGGTTGTACGACAGGATCATGCGCACGACCTGCGTGATGTAGCGCTTGGTGTCCCGCCACCAGTGGAACTTCGACTCGCCCGCCCTGGGGTGGTACTCGATCGGGATGTACTTCACCGCGTACCCGTTCGACAGGAAGGAGAGCGTTAGGGTCGTCACGCACGAGAACCCCGGTGGCAGCTGATGGACGAACTGGAGCGCCACGTCCCGGCGGAACGCCCGGAAGCCCGAGTTGAGATCAGGGATCTTGTGCTCCACCAGGTAGCCGGCCAGCTTGCGGATGAACCACTTGGCAGGGACGCGCAGGGCCTTGACCGTCCCCTGCTCCGAGGTCCGGGCCCCCACCACGTGGTCGAACCCCTCCAGCTCCTTCACCAGCCGTGGGATCTCGTCGTTCGGGTAGGTCATGTCGCAGTCCGTCCACACCACGACGCGTCCCCTGGCCGCCCGGGTGCCCACCTTTCGGGCCGTGCCCGCCCCCCTGTTCTGGGGGAAGCGGATCAGGCGCACCCCTTCCATCTGCGCAAGCTCCTCGGGGGAGCCGTCTGTGGAGGCATCGTCCACAGCCACGATCTCGTAGGAGTAGGTCGAGGCGTCCATGCCCGCCCGGATCCGGTCGACCTCCTGGCGGACGTGCCCGATCTCGTTGTAGACGGGGAGGACGATCGAGACGTCCAGCTCCCGGCTCATGACCCCTCCTCCCGGTTCGGGTCCTGGTCGGCGGAGGCCCGCCCGATCCCCCAGTAGCGGAGGCCCATCCGGGCCAGGGCCCCGGCGTCCAGGCAGTTCCTGGCGTCGATCACCAGGCTGGGGGAGGCCATGCCCTTGGCCAGGCGCTCCCAGTCCGCGTCCACGATCTGCGGCCACTCGGTGAGGACCACGACCACGCCGGCGTCCTCGGTGGCCTCCTCGGGACCCGACGCCACGTCCGCCCCGGGGAAGAGGGACTCGATCCTCTCCGCAGCGACGATGGGGTCCCATATCCGCACCCGGAACCCCTGGGCCACCAGCTCGGGCACCACCGTGAGGCTGGGCGCCTCGCGCACGTCGTCTGTCCCCGGCTTGAAGGCCAGGCCCAGGACGGCCACCGTGGATCCCGGGGCCGCATGGTCCTGGACCGCACGAACCACCCGCAGCCGCTGAGCGTTGTTCACCGTGACCACCGACTGCAGGAGCGGCATGGCGCGGCCCTTCAGCGAGGACAGGTGGGTCAGGGCCTGGACGTCCTTCGGGAAGCACGAGCCGCCGTACCCGATCCCGGCGGCCAGGAAGCTGGAGCCGATCCGCGGATCGAGCCCCAGCCCGGCGGCGACGTCGTCGATCGTGGCCCCCACCTCGTCGCACAGGTTCGCGATCTCGTTGATGAAGCTGATCTTGGTGGCCAGGAAGGCGTTGCTCGCGTACTTGATCATCTCGGCGTTGGTGGGGGTGGTGACCACCCACGGTCCCTCGATCCCTCGGTAGAGCTCCTCCAGGAGCTCCCGCAACGACCCGTTCTCGATCCCGGCCACGATCCGCGAGGGCCGCATCCAGCCCTCGATGGCCGAGCCCTGGCTCAGGAACTCGGGGCTGTAGGCGTAGCGCTCGGCCAGCCCGGGGGTCCGGGCCATCAGGCTGGCGCTGGTCCCGGGAGGGACCGTGCTCTTGACCACGACCATGCGCGGGTGGTCGGAGGCCAGGATCTCGTCCATGGCCGTGGACAGGTCCCGGAGGTCGGCGCCGCCCGAGGGCAGCTGGGGCGATCCCACGGTGACCAGGACCGCGTCCGAGGACCCGGGGACGGCGCCCAGGCCGTCGGCGAAGCGGAGGCGGCCCTCGTCCGAGGCCCGAGACAGGAGCTCCTGGAGGCCGGGCTCGTAGAAGGGAGCTTCCCCGCCGCGAAGCTTCTCCAGGCGCTCCGGGTCGCGCTCCACCCCCCACACCCGGTGCCCGGACGTGGCCAGGCACGCCGCGCCGGTCAGTCCCACGTAGCCCAGCCCCACCACGGCCACGTCCATCAGCCGGCCACCCCCAGCTTCTGGCCGATCCGCTCCCAATCCAGGGGCGGCGCGGTGCGATCCCGCTCCGACAGGATGGGCCGGTCGGTCCCCCACGGGACCGACAGCGTCGGGTCGTTCCAGGCGATCGAATGCTCGTCCGTGCTGTCGTAGTAGTGCGTCACCAGATAAAGCAGGTCCAGCTCCGTGAGGGCCAGGAATCCGTGGGCGACACCCGGCGGAAGGAACAGCAACGACGGCGCATCGGCCGAGAGCTCCAGGGCCAGGGAACGGGGACGGTCCTTCTGCTCCCGGAGATCCGCCAGGCCCACCCGGGCCGTCCCGGCCAGGACGTACCATGCGTCTGCCTGGTAGCGGTGGTAGTGGAGGCCCCGGAGCACGCCGGCTCGGGAATGCGAATGGTTCGCCTGCACGAAGGATGCGTCGAACCGTTCCTCGCGCGCCACCTCCCGGAACCAGCCGCGCTCGTCCGGGTGGTCCTCCAGGCGCGCGAGGGCCACACCCGGGATGGCCAGGGTCTCGACGTTCATCGGACCGGGGTGTCGTCCGCGTAGATCGACTCGGCCTCGTCCACCAGGGGCCTCCACCAGGCCTCGTGGGCCCGGTACCAGTCCACGGTCTCGGCGAACCGCTCGAAGGGGTCGCCGGCCTTCCAGCCCAGGGCCTCGATGCGATCCGGAACCACGGCGTACCGGCGATCGTGATCGGGCCGGTCGTAGTCCGTCATCACCAGCCGGTCCTCCTCCAGGCCCATGTGACCCACCAGCCACCGGGCGAGCTCCAGGTTCGTGATCTCGGGGTCGTGACGGGGCCCCACGTTGTAGATGGGCTCCAGGTGGTCGGCGCGGAGGATCAGGCCGAGAGCCTCGGCCAGATCCTCGGCGGCGAGCCACTGGCGGACGTGGCCGCCGTCGCCCCATACCGGGATGGGCTCGCCGCGCAGGGCCCGGGTGATCCACCGGGCCAAGGCCTTCTCCGGGAACTGCCAGGGACCGAAGCCGTTCGTCGGCCGGACCACGACGACCTCCATCGGGGACCGGATACCGGATGCCAGATCGTCGGCCTGGGCCTTGCTCCTGGCGTACGGGCTGGTGGCCTGCCCCGTCCCGGTCAGCTTGTCCTCCTCCTGGAAGGCGCCGTCCAGGATGGGACCGTACACCTCGTCCGTGGAGATGTGGACGAAGCGGCGGACACCTCCGCGCGAGGCCGCCTCCAGCATCACCCTGGTCCCCTCCACGTTGGTCCGCCAGAAGCGCTCCGAGTCGCGTTCGCTCCGGGTGACGTGTGACTCCGCGGCGAAGTGCACCACCGCATCGGGCGTGTCCTCGTCGATGACCCGGGTCACGGCGGCGGGATCGGCCACGTCGGCCTGCTCGAAGCGGTAGCGCGATCCATCCTCGACGTCCGCCAGGCGGGTCCGGCTGCCCGCATAGGTCAGGAGGTCCAGGTTGACCACGCGTACGCCCGGATCCCGTAGGACCGCC
>DASWKP010000276.1:0-9754 GCA_036396575.1 Longimicrobiales bacterium
GAGGAAGTCCCGGCGCGCCACCGCCTCCACGTCCTCCTCGATGTCCCCGGCCTCGGCTCCCGCAAAGCGCTCCCCGAAGCTGGCGCTGTCCCGGTCGCTCCGGTCGATGGGCGCGTCCAGGCTCAACTCGGAGGCCGCCACCCGCCGCAGGGCGCGGATCGTCTCCACGGGCTCCTGCATGTCGTCGGCGATCTCCTGGTCCGTCGGGGAGCGCCCGAGCGTCTGCGTGAGCTGTGTCTCCGTCCGGGCGAGCCTGGCCAGGTTGGAGTTCTGGTTGAGCGGGATGCGCACCGAGCGCGTCTGCTCGGCCAGGGCCTGCAGAACGGTCTGACGGATCCACCACACGGCGTAGGAGATGAACTTCACGCCCTTGTCGGGATCGAACTTCTTGACCGCTTTGAGCAGCCCTTCGTTACCGATGCAGACCAACTCGGCCAGGCCGAGACCCCGACCCTGGTACTTCTTCACGTAGGAGATGACGAAGCGCAGGTTCGCGGTCACGAGACGCTCGGCCGCCTCCTTGTCCCCGATCCTGGCCCGCCGAGCCAGGGCCCGCTCTTCTTCCGGGTCCTGGATCAACGGGTACTTTTCGACGTCCTGTAGATACTGATCGAAGGAATCCAGGCCTCTGGAAGCAGAAAACATCCGTTTTATGACGCCTCGAGCGTGGGGTCTGAAAGAAAAAACCTCGGAAGAGGTTCGACTCGCACATAACGGGATGTATACCGACACGGACGCGCGACGACGTGCGACCCGGCGGGCTCCACGATGAACCGGTTGAAGTTATAAAAGCCTGTTTCCCGAGTCAAAGGTTTTCGGTCGGGGTGGTACGGGAACTCCTGAAGGCACGGAGTAGGGTCGTCCACGCCCCGGGCGTCGCCGCCATTAACTATAAGTCGGACCATGACTTAGTACGACGCCACCTTGGGTAACCCCTCCGATTTCAGAGCGTGCTCGCGGGCGGATCCCAGGCACCGAGAGCCAGGCTCGCGTTGATTCCTCCGAACCCGAAGGAGTTGGAGAGGACCGTCCGGGGTGCCGCTCGCCGGCCCACCCCGGGCACGTAATCCAGGTCGCAATCCTCATCCGCTTCCTCGAGGTTGAGCGTGGGCGGGATCCACTGGCGGGCCAGCGTCAGACAGCTGATCGCCAGCTCGATCGCCCCGGACGCGCCGAGCGCGTGCCCGTAGTACGGCTTGGTGCCGCTCACGGGAATCTGGTAGGCGCGCTCCCCGAGGACGTTCTTGATGGCCAGCGTCTCGGTGGAGTCGTTGAGGGGTGTGGACGAGCCGTGGGCGTTCACGTAGTCCACGTCGCCGGGGGCCAGGTGAGCCGCGGTCAGAGCCTGCTGCATGGCCCGCGCCGACTGGAGGCCGTCCGGGCGGGGGGCGGTCATGTGGTGGGCGTCGTTGCTGAGGCCGTAGCCCAGGATCTCGGCGTAGATCCGAGCCCCCCGGGCCAGGGCGTGCTCCAGCTCCTCCAGGACGAGAACGCACGCCCCCTCACCCATGACGAAGCCATCCCGATCCCGATCGAAGGGCCGGCAGGCCCGCTCCGGTTCACCGTTCCGGGTGCTCATCGCCCTGATGATGGCGAAGGCGCCGTAGGACAGAGGAGCCAGCGGCGCTTCGACGCCGCCGGTGATCGCCACGTCCGAGGTTCCTTCCCGGATGAGGCGCCAACCCTCGCCTACGGCGATGGTGCCCGAGGCGCAGCTCATGGCGTTGGTGGAGTTGGGGCCCGTGAAGCCGAACTCGATGGCCACCTGGCAGCTCGCCGCGCCGCAGAACACCGTGGTGGCCACCCGTGGATCGACGCCGCGGACTCCCCGCTCGAGGTAGTTGATCATCTCCTGCTGGGCGTGGGCCAGACCGCCCAGGGCGGAGCCCATGTGCACGGCCACGCGTGCGGGATCCACCGAGGCCGGATCCAGATTGGCGTCCTCGATGGCCATGCGCGTGGAGGCCAGGGAGAACTGGGCGAAGCGGTCCAGGCGCCGGGCCTGCTTCGGCTCCATGTAGTCCGTGGGCTCGAAGTCGTTGACCTCCGCGGCGATCCACGTCCGGAAGGGGGATGCGTCGAAACGCGTGACGGGCGCCACGGGGGAGACGCATCGGTGAAGGCCGGACCAGAGGCCCTCCACGCCCAGCCCGGAGGCCGTGATGGGGCCGAGCCCCGTCACCACGACCCGGCGTCCGGGCTCCGGCTCCAATCTCACCATTCGGTGCTCTCTTCCTTTCGCAAGGCTCCGCCCTCGTTCACGATGTGGCGCCGGCCTCGGCCGACCGAGCCACTCCCACCAGCGTACGCCGGGCGATGGCCGAGATGAAGTGACGGTTGATCACCGTCCTGGCCGCAAGCGGTCCGATGAGGGGCCAGGCGGGCCCATCCCACTCGTGGACGATGCGGAGCAGGGTTCGGCCCCGGGCCTGCTCGGTCACTTCCCAGAGGACGTCCATCCCCCGGGTGACGCCCTCCACATGGCGGTAGGTCACCCGCCGGGCATGGGGATCGTGGTCCATTTCCGACACCCACCAGGTCGGATACCCCAGAGGGCCGAAGTGGCGCCATGCAGCCATCTCCACGATTCCCCGGGCGAACCCCTCCTTACTCCGGAACCGGACCCATCGGTAGTGGGGGAGGATCTCGGGCCATCGTTCCACGTCGGCCGCAGCCCGGAAACAGGCGTCCGGCGGGGCATGTGCTACGCGTTCATCGACGATCCGCAATCGCGATCTCCATGGTGGTTCCTGGCAACGGACGTCGGAGCAACGGCAGCCAGGAGCGGGGATGGAGAAGCGTCCATGCCGGCCTGGCGTCTCCTGTGACCCTGAGCAGAGCGTCCAGGGCGGCGGGCGCGCGCGCCAACCTCCCGATCGCCGCGTCCCTGAGAGGAGCCCTCGACACGACCCCTTCCACGGCCCACTGGACCGCCCGGCTCCACCGCAGCTCCCGGCGCAGTCGGCTGCCGTACGGGCGCATGTCCACCGAGGACACTCGGTTCTGGCGAAGGGCCCCGTCAATGGCCTCCGCCGCCCACTCGGCCGTCGTCAGGGCTCGGTAGATCCCCTGACCCGTCAAAGGGTCGAAGTACCCGGCGGCGTCGCCGACGAGCAGCACGCCCGGAGCGGTCACCCGCCGCATGGGCCAGTCGAACGGCCCACTCGCCCAGGGCCCGTCCACGATGTCGGGGCCACGGGTCCAGTCGGGAATCGCGTCCAGAAGGGCGGACCGAACGAGGGAGGCAGGATCACCGGTGCGCGGGCCGCCCGCCGCCGGCGCGCGCACCACGACCGTGGCATTCCAGAGCGATGGCCGGGGACCGGCCTCCACGGGGGCGAGGCCCACGGTGCGGGCGTCCCCGAGCACGAGGACTCCTTTGCCGGCAGCGGGGCCGCGACCGCGCACCCGGGCCGTGAAGGAGAGCTTGCGCAGGCGGGGACTACGCCGGACGACACCCAGGGAACGAGCGACCCGGGAGCGGAGGCCGTCGGCCCCCACGATCACCCGGGCCCGGCGCGTGCGGAGGCCTCCGCTCTCCTCCCGGACATCGGCGCTGGGGAGGAGGCCGCGACCCCCGGGCCGGACCGACTCCACCCGGACGCCCTCCTCCACCACGATCCCCCTGGATCGAGCCCGGTCCAGGAGCGCCTGGTCCAGCCTGTCTCGGGGTAGCGCCAGGGCGGGTCCCGCGGCCGGGCCGAAGAACCCCCGCGCCGTCGCTCCCGATTCGGTCCGGATCTCCCACCCGTCCAGGACCGCCGGACCGGCGTGGAGAACGACGTCCAGAAGTCCCAGACGCTCCAGGGTGGCCACCGCCCCGGGGTTGAGGCACTCTCCGCACGCCTTGGCCCGGGGGAACCGGCTTCGCTCCAGGACATGCACGCTCCAGCCCAGGCCGGCCAGGAGGCCGGCCGTGGTGGACCCCGCGGGCCCCGCCCCCACCACCAGGACGTCCGGGACGGTCGAAAACGGGGGCTTCAGCGGGCACCTCCCACCAGGACGAGACGGAAGGGCACGTGGCGCGACACGCGAGGCGAAGAGAGCCCCGCCCGCCGCCCCAGCTCCAGGAGCTCCGCGGCCGTGAAGGAGCGGAGCACCGACAGGGGCCCGTCGTTGCGGGTCAAGCGGTTGCCACGCCACCAGGTAAGGGCCAGGAGGCGAGCCCCGAGGTAGTTGGGCAGGCATCGCTCCAGGTCGTTGACCACGACCCGTCCTCGGGACACGCGCATCATCTCCCGCAGGAGGGCCACCGCGTCCTCGGCGCCGAAGTGGTGAAGGGTGAGCGTGCAGGTGACGGCGTCGAAAACGCCGTCGGCGAACGGGAGGTGGAGGCCGTCCGCTCGCACGACGGTGACGGGCCGGGAGCGGCCGTCCCCTCCCGGATCCGCCCCGCCGCCGTTCCTGGACGCGGCCTCCAACGCCACCTGCGGATGGAGGTCGACGCCCACCCCGGACCAGCCCTGCCCGCCCCGTCGACGGCCCCAGCGCACCAGGTCACGAAGGACGTCGCCGTTGCCCGTGCCCACGTCCAGGACGCGGACGCGTTCCCGAGGCAGGATGGGCCGGAGGTGGTGTCTAAGGGCCCTCACTCCGCCGAGGCGGCGGTTCGCCTCGGTTACCTGCTCCAGGGAGTGTGCCAGCTCGGCGGGATCGTGCCAGGGGGCGTCGAGCAGCTCGGGATCGTGGCGGCGGCGCACCCTGATCAGCGCCCACCGGTGTAGCCATCGGAGGCCCCGCCGTGCCTGAGGCTGCGCAGGAGCTGCCGGTCGCTGAGGCGCTGGAGGCCGAGGCGGTCGAACGCGGACACACGGAAGACCATGCCGCCCAGCCCGGACCCGTCCACCGGAAAGCCGAAGTCGAGGCGCACGACCCCGCGGGTGCCCGCGGGGAACCCGACGCGGAGTCCTCCCCCTACGGAGCCCCGCCAGCCCGAGTCCCGCCCGAAAGGCGCGTCACCCGGCCACATGCGGCCGAGATCGGCGAAGAGCGTCAGGCCGAGATCGAAGAGGTCGCGAGCCGGCCAGCCCAGGTAGACACGGTCCTCTACCGAGAAGGAGAGACGCCGGCCACCCGGGAACTCGTCCGTGTGATAACCCCGGAGACCCGCCGGCCCTCCGAGGGTGAGCTGGAACGGGACGTCCATGCTCCAGCCTCCCGCGCCGGAGGCTCTCGCGAAGAAAGTGTGACTCGGCCATGCGGACGGCTGCACGTAGACGAGGCCATGGAACTCGCCGGTGACGTCCCTCCACCCCCGTACGGACCCACCGGCGGGCTCCTGTCCCGACAGGATCCGGCGCCCCTCCAACCGCACATCCAGATTCAGGACGGAGGGGCCCGGGGTGGCGCCGGCGAGGAGGCGGACACGGGTCAGGAAGTCGTCCGCGTCACCCTCGCGGACGAGCGTGCCCAGGCTCCGGCCCACCGCCACCGCCACGTCCAGGCCCACGGGGACGTCCTGGATCCCCCGCAGGGCGTCCAACCCCGTGCGCTCCTGGAAGCCCAGGTGCCGCTGGCCGACGAGCAGGGTGAGCCGGGTGGCGGAGGTGAATCGCGTCTGCTCCTCCACGAGGGCCGCCACCGCCGGGGGCGCGGGCATGGTGCCGTCGAAGTCGCCGCCGGTCCCCACCTCCACGCCTTCGGGAAAGCCCGGGTAGTCGAGCTCGATCGACGACAGGCCCAGGCCGAACACCGTCAGGCGGCCCGGGTCGCCCAGCCGACGCGCCACCGACAGCTCGAAGAAGCGCTCGTCCACGGGAAGGAGCACGTGACTGAACTCGCCCTCGGAATCGCCGGCCCAGTATGTGAACTGGCCCTCCCGGTTGGTGAAGCGGTGACGTCCCGCGACCCGGCCGACCTCGCCCACGAACGGAAAGGACAACTCGTGCTCGTAAAAGCCGCCCACCCGGGTCTTGCCAGCGGTGACGAGGGCATCCAAACGCGTGCCGAGCACCCGCGGCGTGGAGAACCTGCCGCCCACGTCTCGCTGCTCGTCGCGCTGAACCATGAAGGCCCCCAGGAGAAGGCCTCTGCCGAGCACGTTCTCTTCGCTCAGATCCAGCCCCCGGAACTCGATGCCCTCCTCGAAATTGAAGCGCACGTTGAGCTGCGTGGTCCACTGGTCCTGGGTGTCCACGATCACGTGCCACGAGTCGTCGGCCTGACGCAGACCGTAGATCTCCACCCGGGCCAGGTGACCGTAACGGCGCAACACCCTCTCCGAGTCGGCCAGGAGCTCGGGGTCGTAGCAGTCCCCCAGGGAGAAGAGCACCTCCGACAGGAGGAAGCTCTCGCGGGTGGTCATGTGGATCGCGTTGGCGATTCGATAGGCCCACCGGAAGGCGCGGCCCCCCGCCAGCTCGTCCGCGTCGAAGACGTCGTGGCTGTCGACGAAGATGAACGAGATCCGGCCCAGGGGGCATGAGTCGGCGGTCTGCTCGGCGGCCTGGCCGGCGGCCGGCCCCGGGACCCCTACGAGCAACAGGGCCAGGACGGCGGGCCAGGCCCGGAGCCGGGTCCGTCGCTGGGTGTCCCCGAGCATGACTTCGGTCAATCGTCGAGCCTCGTTCGCCGCGGACTGGGTGGGGCATCCACCGAAGACCGGATCCGGCCACGGCGCGGCGACGTGGCTCCCGGCACACCTGTTAGCCTCAACTGGGGGCCGTTAATGTAGAGTACTCCCGCCTGTCCTTCACGTTCTGGCCACAACTCCGTCCATTACGGGGATCACACCTATGAAGATCCCGCGTCAGGCGGCCCTCGATTACCACAGCGAGGGCCGGCCCGGGAAGATCGAAGTCGTTCCCACCAAACCCGTCTCCACCGCCTACCACCTGTCGCTCGCCTACACCCCCGGCGTCGCCGAGCCGTGCAGGGACATCGAAAAGAACCCACAGGACGTCTTCAAGTACACGGCCCGGGGCAACCTCGTGGCGGTCGTGTCCAACGGAACGGCCGTGCTCGGTCTGGGCAACATCGGCCCCCTGGCCTCCAAGCCCGTCATGGAGGGGAAGGGGGTGCTCTTCAAACGCTTCGCTGGCATCGACGTCTTCGATCTGGAGGTCGGGTCCGAGGATCCCGAGGACGTCATCCGCTTCTGCCAGCTCCTCGAGCCGACCGTGGGCGGCATCAACCTGGAGGACATCAAGGCTCCGGACTGCTTCCACATCGAGGAGACCCTGCGGGAGACCCTGGACATCCCGGTCTTCCACGACGACCAGCACGGTACGGCGATCATCGCCGGGGCCGCGTTCGTGAACGCCATGGAGGTCCTCGGCAAGGACGTGGCAGCGGTGAAGATCGTCTTCAGCGGGGCGGGCGCCAGCGCCATCGCCACGGCCAAGCACCTCGTCAACCTCGGCGCCACCCTGGAGAACGTCGTCATCTGCGACTCCAAGGGCGTGATCCACAAGGGTCGCGAGGAGGGGATGAACCGATACAAGGCCGAGTTCGCCTCCGACACGGATGCCCGCACGCTGGAGGAAGCGCTGGTGGGGGCCGACGTGTTCGTCGGCCTGTCGGTGGCAGGAGCCATGACGAAGGAGATGGTGGCCTCGATGGGCCCGGATCCCGTCATCTTCGCCCTGGCCAATCCGGATCCCGAGATCCTCCCTGAGGCCGTGGCCCAGGTCCGCGACGACGCGATCATGGCCACGGGGCGCTCGGACTACCCGAACCAGGTCAACAACGTCCTCGGCTTTCCGTTCCTGTTCCGGGGCGCCCTGGACGTGCAGGCCACCGCCATCAACGAGGAGATGAAGATGGCGGCCACGCGGGCTCTGGCGGCGCTGGCGCGCACCGATGTGCCCGAAGATGTGCTCGATGCCTACGGCGGCGAGAGAATCCACTTCGGGCGCTCGTACCTCATCCCCAAGCCGTTCGACCACCGGGTCCTGTTCTTCGTGGCGCCGGCGGTGGCCCGGGCGGCCATGGAGACCGGGGTGGCTCAACGGCCCGTGGACCTGGACGAGTACGAGGACCGCCTCAAGGCGAGCCTCGGGCCGGCGCGGGAGGTGATGCGCTGGATGACCATCCGAGCCCGGCGTAGCCCCCGGCGCGTGGTCATCGTCGAGGGGCACAACGACAAGGTCATCCGGGCGGCGGCTCAGATGGTGGAGGAAGGGGTGGCGCGGCCCGTCCTCATGGGCCGGCCGGAGCGGCTGCGGGAGAAGGCGGAGCTACTCGGAGTGGACCTGACCGGGGTGGAGATCATCAACGCCGCCGACCAGAAGGAGATGAGGGACCGCTACGCCGAGGAGCTCCTGGCCCGGCGGTGCAGGAAGGGTCTCACGCGGGCCGAGGCCAGGTCCAACATGCACCGGCCCCTCTACTTCGCGGCCTCCATGGTGCACGCCGGGGACGCCGACGCGCTGGTGGCCGGGATCGAGTCCAACTACCCCGACGTCATCCGGCCGGCTCTCGAGGTCATAGGGGTGGCCGAGGGCGTCAACCGGGTGGCGGGCCTCTACATGGTGGCTTTCCCGAACCGGGAGCTCGTCTTCCTGGCCGACACGACGGTAAACGTCGAGCCCGACGCGGGGACCCTGGCGGACATCGCCCTCCTGTCGGCGGGCTTCGTGCGGGATCTCGGGCTCGTGCCTCGCATTGCGATCGTTTCCTTTTCCAACTTCGGCTCCTCGCCGCACCCGGAGTCCCTCCGGGCCGCCGCGGCGGTGGGCCTGGCCCGGAAGAGAGACCCGGAGCTGGAGATCGACGGAGAGATGCAGGCGGACACGGCGGTGGACGCCTTGAAGCTCCGGGACCAGTACGGGTTCAGCCACTTGAGCGGACCGGCGAACGTCCTGGTCTTCTCCAGCCTGACGGCCGCGAACGCGAGCTACAAGCTCCTGGACAAGCTGGGCGGGGCGGACATCATCGGGCCGATCCTCCTGGGCATGGCCAAGCCGGTCCACCTCCTCCAGCGGGGCTCGACGGGCCAGGATGTACTCAACCTGGCCACGATCGCGTCGGTGGACGCGCAGGGACACTAGCATCCCGAGCCCCGTCCATCCGGTGGACGGACGGGGCTCGCCGCCACATGATTGAGGTTCCCGCCCCGGGGAGCCTCAGCCGGGGCGGGCATTCAAGTCGCCGGCTCCGCGCGGAGCCCATCATCGGGGGCACACCCTATGACGAAACAGGCCACGGAACGTTCGCCGGCCGCGACGGGCGTCGCGAGCGAGTTCGGGTTGGAGGAGCACGGCCTCGCGCCCTCCCGGAACGTCTTCTGGAACCTCTCGCCGGCCGAGCTCTACGAGGCGGCCCTGCTTCGGAACGAGGGGAGCCTGTCGGAGCACGGCGCCTTTCGCGCCATCACCGCGCCCCACACCGGGCGCGCGCCCAACGACAAGTTCACGGTCCAGGACGCGGTATCCACGGACGTGGTGAGTTGGGGCAAGGTCAACGTGCCCATGTCGGAGGAGCGCTTCGAGGCGTTGCGACGGCATGTCATCGCCTACCTGAACGACCAGGAGCTGTTCGTGCGAGACGCCCGCGTCGGGGCGGATCCGGAACACGGAATGAACGTCCGTGTGGTGACCACGGCGGCGTGGGCCAACCTGTTCGCGCACAACATGTTCCTTCGGCCCGGAGCGGACGAGCTGCCCGGCATGAGGCCCGAGTTCACGGTGCTGCACGCGCCCGAACTCCACGCCGACCCCGAGCTGCATGGCACGCGTTCCACGGCGGCGGTCGTGGTGAGCTTCGAGACGCGCACCGTGCTCATCTGCGGCACCCGCTATGGGGGCGAGATCAA
>DASWKP010000277.1:0-1673 GCA_036396575.1 Longimicrobiales bacterium
GGGGGGGGTGGAGCGGCTGTCGTTCGAGGAGTCGGAGCGCTACTTCGGGACCCGGCCCCGGGGGAGCCGTCTCGGCGCCTGGGCCTCGCGCCAGAGCCAGGACCTGCCCGACCGCGCCACGCTGGAGCGGAGCTTCCGGGAGTTGGAGATGAAGTACGAGGGCAGGGAGGTGCCCCTGCCGCCATTCTGGGGTGGCTACCGGCTGGGGCCCACGACGATCGAGTTCTGGCAGGGCCGAGCCGACCGCCTCCATGACCGCCTGGTCTTCGAGCGGACGGACCCTACGGCCCCGTGGGCGACCCGGCGGCTGTTTCCGTAAGGGCCCCGCGGCCCCGCCACCGTTCCGCTCGGTCGCCGTCCTCCTCAACCCAGATCCGCCAGCATCTGACGTATCTCCAGGGGCGACATGGGCGTGGAGTCGGGCGCGGCCACCAGAGCTTCGTCCGGGTCCGAGACCACGACGCCGCGCCGGGCCAGGTCGTCCAGGGCGTGGGCGACATCGGGCTCGAAGTGCGTACCCCGCCCGTCCTTGATGATGGACAGCGCCCCGTCCAGCGTGCTGGCCACCCGGTACGGGCGCAGATGGGTGATCGTGTCGAAGACATCGGCCACGGCGACGATCCGGGCCGAGCGGGGGATGTTCGGCCCGACCAGGCGCTTCGGATAGCCCGACCCGTCCCACCATTCGTGGTGGTTGCGGGCGATGATCTCCGCCTCCTGGATCAGGGGATGGCGGCTGCCCCTCAGCAGGGAGCCCCCGATCTCGCAGTGGCGCTCCATGAGGCTCCGCTCCGTGGCCGTCAGCCTGCCGGGCTTGTTCAGGATCGCGTCGGGGATGGCGATCTTGCCCACGTCGTGGAGGGGCGCCGCCTGGCCCAGGATCGCCACCTGGTCCTCGTCCAGCCCGAGCTCCCTCCCCAGGAGGGCGGCGAAGTAGCCCACGCGCTCGGCGTGCCGGCCCGTGAGGTCGTCCCGGAACTCCGCCGCCCGGGCCAGCCGGAGAAGCACGTCCCGATGCGCGCTCTCGAGCTCGGCGCCCCGGGCGTGCACCCTGGCTTCCAGGGATGCGCGCTCCTCGTCCAGGCCGAGGTGAAGCGCCCCGACCCTGCGGAGGTGCTGAACCTGGATTCCCAGCTCGCCCAGTCCCGTGGACAGAGTCCGAAAGCCGGCCGGAAACAGCTCGTGGAACCGACTCTCCACCTCCGTCGACAGGGTCGGCGCCAGCACCAGCAGCGGCGGCCGCGCGCTCTCCCTGCCACCGGCCCGGTGACGGCACAGAATCTCCATGGCCTCATCGTACGGGGGTTCCAGGACGGCCATCACGAACGCCGGCAAGTCGCCGGTCCAGATCGGGAGATCCCCCAGCGGCAGGCGTTCGATGGGGTCGTACCCCAGATGACGGAGTCGGACCTCCGCCATGGAGATAGCGGCCTCCGTGGGGCCGGTGGCGATGAAGGGGCGTCGGTCAGCGGGCTGGAGGCCCGGCGGGTGGGCCTCCGCCCCAACGGGGTCCGGTGGGGCGTCGAAGTCCCCCAGGGGAGAGGTGGGCTGATCCAGCAGGCGCCGCACGGCCCCCGACAGGTCCTCGAGGGACACGGGCTTCTGGAGGTAGCCCCGCACCTGTCCCGGCGCGCCTCTCCACCCCGCGTCCTCCAGGGCGTACCCCGATAGAT
>DASWKP010000278.1:0-20371 GCA_036396575.1 Longimicrobiales bacterium
GCGCCGGGACTTCCTCGAGCACATGTTCGAGAGCTATCTGACCGAGCGCGAGAGGAAGATCCTCTACCTCTACTACGGCCTCGACGATGGAGAGGAGCGGACCCTCGAGGAGATCGGCTCCCTCCTGGGCGTGACCCGGGAGAGGATCCGACAGATCCGCAATCGGGCCTTCGAGAAGCTCCGGGAGAGCCCCCACGGCGACTCCCTGTCGGGCTTCTGGAACGCCAACTAAGGCGTCATAGGCCAAAGGCGAGCCGGCGCCCCCATCCGGAACCGCGCCCCTCCCAGGGGCGTACCACAGGCGTTCCCGAACCTGCTCGCCGCACGCCGGGAGAGCCCCATTCGCCGTCCCGTCCCCTCCAGCACCGCCCTTCTGGCCGGCGTCCTGCTGGTCCAGGGCCTGCCGGCCACCGCATGGGCCTCGGCGGGGGGTGCCGTCCAGGAGACCCGGGAGCCTGAAGGCGTAGCGGCGCGGGAGGCGCCGGACTGGAACTCACTCCGGGCCCACGAGATGGTATCCCGAGCTCGCGCCCTACGGCATGCAACCTCGGTCGATTCCGCCTTCCGCAGCTACCGCGCGGACGCACGAGGCTACGTCTACTTCTTTCTCGACCGGCCCGACTCGGACGAGCACACGCTGGTCAAGGCGGACCAGGTGGCGCTGGAGGTGTACTGGCGCTCTCCCGGCCTCACGCGCCAGCGCATCGTGGGCCTCCGGGACGAGAAGGTGCTGCCCACGAGCATCCGGTACCACCTGGATCACCTCACGGTGGTCCAGGACGACTTCAACGACCGCATCCGCCTGGGAGACGGGGACGAGGTCTCCGACGTCACCCACCCTGTGGCCAGGGGGGCGGAGCTGATCTACGACTACCGCCTCGCGGACTCCCTCACGGTCGTCTACCCGGGCACGGCGGACACCATTCGTGTCTACGAGCTTCAGGTGCGTCCCAAAGATCTGGAGCGGCCCGGCTTCGTCGGAAGCGTCTACCTGGACCGGGCTTCCGCCGCCATCGTCCGCATGCGGTTCACGTTCACGCCGGCCTCCTACGTGGACCCGTACCTCGACTACATCCGCATCTCCCTGGACAACAGCCTGTGGATGGGACGTTTCTGGCTTCCCTACAGACAGGAAGCGGAGCTTCGCCGGGAGCTGCCCCAACTGGACTTCCTGGCCGGCAGCATCATCCGGGGTCGTTTCGAGATCCACGGCTACGAGTTCAACACCGACCTCCCGGACGGATTATTCGCATCCCGCGGGGTCACGGCCGTTCCGGAGGAACAGCGGAGGGCGTTCGCTTTCGAGGAGCCGCTGTTCGCCCAGCTCGACGCCGAGGGGCTCGCCTCACGGCCCGCCATCGAGGATGTACGCCGGCAGGCCCGGGAGATGGTCGCGGACCACTACATGAGCGGCATCTCCCGCCTGCGCCTGCACGTCCCCTCCGCCTCGTCGGCGTATCGTTTCAATCGCGCCGAGGGAAGTTTCGCTGGAGTGGGAGCCACCCTCCGCACCGGCGAGGACTGGCGCCTGAGGGCGCACGGCGGATACGCCTTCGGGCGCCGACGGCCCGCGGCCGGCCTCCGCCTGGACCGAACCGGCCCGCTGGCCGTCGAGGCCGAGCTGTACCTGGGCCGCCTCATGGATGTCGGTCCCGTGGCCGGTGCCCCCGGGATCCTCAACTCGTTGGGAGGCCTGCTGGGCCACGCGGACTGGACGGATCCCTGGTTTGCCCGGGGAGGCCGGCTGACGCTGAACCAGCGCGGTTCGGGGCGCTCGCTCACGCTCAGGGCGGAGCACCACACAACGGCCGGCGACGTCGTCTCGGACGGCGACGGGTCGTTCCGGCCCGTGCGTCAGGTAGACCCGGGCGACCTCTTCCTCGTGGAGGTTGCCCAGAGCCTTGGACAGGGCTCCCGTCCCGAGCGGGGCGCCGGCGCCGAGTTCCGGCTGGCCGCGGCCACCTTCGAAGGCCGGGGTTGGGGTCGCGCCACCGTCACCGCCGCCTGGGCACGGAGCGGCGGCTGGAGGAATCTGAGCTTCTCGTCCCGCCTCGACGCCGGCCTGGTCAGCGAGAGGGCGCCGGCGCAGGCGCTGTTTCTCCTCGGCGGACGGGAGACCCTCCTGGGCCATCCGTTCCGGGCCTTCGTGGGAGACGCCTACTGGCTCGTGCGCCTCGAGGGAAGCCGGGCCGTGTGGGAGCCGTGGCTGACCCTCCGGGCCCTCGCGGCCGCGGGACAGGCCGAGTTACGCGACCGGGACCTCCCCCCGGGCTGGCAGGACGCCGACCCGGGAGCCGGCGTCCTGGTCAGCCTGGGAGGAGGCGTGGCACTGCTGTGGGACGTCCTCCAACTGGACGTGGCCCGGGGCGTGGACGGCGGAAGCTGGGACGTGGCCTTCAGCGTCGCGCACCGCTTCCACAGCTGGCTGTGAGGCCGTCTCTCCGTCAGACCTCGACCGGCTCCGCCTTCGGGGTGAGCAGCACCAGCTCCCTCACGTTGACGTCGGCCGTGGGGATGGTCACGCCGTCGCGCTCGTAGGAATCGTACTCCAGGCGCCCTTCCACGTAGACCTTCTGCCCGGTCTGGACGTGGTCCTCGGCGAACTGGGCGAGACGGTTCCAGAGGGTGAGGCGGTGCCAGTCCGTGCGCTCCCGTTGCTCCTCGCCCTCCCCGGGAAAGCGCCGGTTCGTGGCCAGGGACAGGTGGGCCACCTTGGTCCCGTTCTGGGTGGTCTGGATGTCGGGCTCCCGCCCGATGTTTCCCACCAGGATGATCTTGTTCACGGATCGGCTCATGGGGTGTGCCTCCTCAGGGGGTCGGGTTGGGATCGAGACGGCTCGATCGCTTCTTGGACCCACAACCTGAAGGGAGGCTGGGGGCGACCCCATGGCGTTCGGGGACGCCCGTGCGAGGTGCGACTCGCGTGCGCGGCGCGACCCGTTCAGCGACTTCCTGGCGGCTACTTTTTGGCGCCGTACCAGTTCGTTCCCACGCCCGCCTCCGCTACCAGGGGCACGTCCAGCTCCAGCGCCCCCTCCATGCGACGCACGACCAGGGCCTGGAGCACCTCGACGCCCCCGTCCGGAACCTCGAAGAGCAGCTCGTCGTGGACCTGGAGGAGCATCTTTCCCGGCGCGGCGCCTGAGTCCAGGTCGGCCTGGATGGAGATCATGGCCTTCTTGATGAGGTCGGCTGCGGTCCCCTGGATGGGGGTGTTCTGCGCCACGCGCTCGCCGAACTGGCGGATGTTCCAGTTGCGGCTCTGGAGCTCGGGGACGTAGCGCCGCCGCCCCAGGAGCGTCTCCACGTAGCCCCGCTCCCGGGCCATCTCCACCTGGCGGTCCAGGAAGGCCCTCACCCCGCTGAAGCGCTCGAAGTACTGGTCGATGAAGTCCCGGGCCTCGTCCCGACCGATGCCGAGCTGACGGGCCAGGCCGAAGGCGCCCTGGCCGTACAGGGTGGCGAAGTTGATGGTCTTGGCCTGGCCCCGCATGTCGGGCGTGACCTCCTCCACCCCCACGTCGAAGATCACCGCCGCCGTCTGCTTGTGGACGTCGGTGCCCGTGCGGAAGGCCTCCACGAAGGCCGGATCTCCGGAGAAGTGGGCCAGGATGCGGAGCTCGATCTGGGAGTAGTCCACCCCGAGGAATACGTGCCCGGGCTCGGCCACGAAGCCTTTGCGGATCTCGCGCCCCAGAAGCGTGCGGATGGGGATGTTCTGGAGGTTGGGGTCGCTGGAGGACAGGCGCCCCGTGGCCGCCACCGCCTGATTGAAGCTCGTGTGGATCCGCCCGGTTCGGGGGTGGACCAGCCTGGGCAGCGCGTCCACATACGTGCTCCGGAGCTTCTCCAACTCCCGGTACTCCATGAGCTTGCCCGGCAGCTCGTGGCCCTGGGCCGCCAACTCCTCGAGCACCGAGGCGTCCGTGGAAGGACCGGTCTTGGTGCGCTTGATGACGGGAAGATCCAGCTTGTCGAAGAGGATCGTCCTTAGCTGAGGCGTGGAGTTGAGGTTGAAGTCCTCTCCGGCGATGGCTCGGATCTCGTCCTGCAGAAGGGACAGCTCTCCCTTGAACCTGCCGGCCATCTCCCGGAAGAAGTCCGTGTCGATGCGGATGCCGGTGCGCTCCATGCGGGCCAGGACCGACACCAGGGGCATCTCCAGCTCCCGGAACAGGTCGTCCAGGTGCTGCTCGCCCAGCTCGGGCTCGAACCGCCGGTACAGCCGCAGGGTGAGGTCCGCGTCCTCGCACGCGTAGTCCCGTGCCACGTCCAGATCCACCTCGGCGAAGGAGATCTGACGCCGACCCGTTCCGGTGACCTCCTTGTAGGACGTCGGCTTGTGAGAGAGCACCTCCACCGCGAGGGCGTCCAGGCCGTGCTCCCGCCGGCCCGGATCCAGCACGTAGGACGCCACCATCGTGTCGAAGGCCACGCCGCCCACCTCGATACCCGCCCCCGCCAGGACGACCATGTCGTATTTCAGGTTCTGCCCGATCTTGCGAACGCCCGCGTCCTCCAGAACCTCCCGGAGGGGCCGCAGGTCATCCCCCGTCAGGGGGGGCAGGTTGGGGATGTCACGGGGCTCGAAGTCCAGCTCCGGCGCCGCCGGCGGGGTGTGCGCGAAGGGCAGATAATAGGCCTCCCCTTCGCGGAGCGAGAGGGACATCCCCACCAGGCGCGCGCGCATGGCATCCTGGCTGGTGGTCTCCGTGTCCAGGGACACGAACCCCTCCGCCCTGATGCGCCGGGCCAGCGCCACCGCGCCTTCGACCGACGTGACCAGGACGTACTCGGCCTGGTCGGCCTCCTTGCCCGCCACGGCGCCCTCTTCCATGGCCAGCGCCGCGTACCTGTCGCTGAGGCGCCGGAACTCCAACTCCACGTACAGGTCTCGCAGCGCCGCGGCGTTCGGCTCGCGGACCTTCAGGGCCTCCAGGTCCAGCTCCACCGGCAGGTCGGTCATGATGGTGACCAGACGCTTGGACATGCGCACGTCGGCCTCGCCCTCGGTGAGGGCCTCCCTCGCCCGCTTGCCCGGGATCTCCCCCGCGTGCTCCAGGATGCCCTCCACGGAGCCGAACTCCTCCAGGAGCTTCACGGCGGTCTTGGGGCCAACGCCCCTGGCTCCGGGCACGTTGTCCGACGAGTCTCCGATGAGCGCCAGGTAGTCCACCACCTGGGACGGCGGGATGCCGAACTTTTCGTGGGCGTTGGACTCGTCCACCCACTCGGCCTCCACCCCCTGTGCGCCCCCGCGGCCGGGGTTCAGGAGGTGGACGCCCGGCCCGACGAGTTGGTAGAAGTCCTTGTCGCCGCTGATGATGACCACCTCCAACCCCGCGTCCCGGGCCTTCGCGGCCAGCGTACCGATGACGTCGTCGGCCTCGTATCCCTCCAGCTCCACGACCGGGTCGTTGTACGCCTCGATGATGGCGCGCACCCGGGAAATGGAGGCCCTCAGCTCGTCGGGCATCTTCTCCCGCGTGGCTTTGTACTCCGGATAGATGTCCTCACGGAAGCTCATGCCCGAGTCGAAGACCACGGCCAGGTAGTCGGGCTGCAGCTCGTCCCGGACGCGCTCCAGGAACTGGGAGAAGCCGAAGGGCGCCGAGGTGTTCTCGCCCCTGGCATTCATGAGAGGCCGGTTCACGAAGGCGAAGAACGACCGGTAGATGAGGGCGTAGCCGTCGATGAGGAAGAGGCGCGGCGCGGTCTTCTGAGGGATGTCCATCAGGATCCTTCAACGGCCATGGTGAGGATCGGGTCGGGCCCTGACGGCCCGGAGTGGGGAAAAACGATGCGCCCCGCGGCGTTCAGGCCACGGGGCGCAGATACCCGGAAAGCTGAAGGAAGATCAGGCTCGGACGACGTTGGCGGCCTGGAGCCCACGGTCGGTCTCGAGAAGCTCGAATTCGACCGCCTCACCTTCCCGGAGAGTTCGGAACCCTTCGCCTATGATGGCTGAGAAGTGGACGAATACGTCATCACCTTCGGCTCGCTCGATGAAGCCGTACCCTTTTGAGTCATTGAACCACTTCACGGTTCCTTTGGACATCAGACCCTCCAGACAAAACGAGTGAAGACAAGTCAACCGGAGGTCTCGGTGCCCTCCGGGAGGCCCACGGCCTTGCCATGGCCGGAAGTCTAGGTTAGAGGGCGAAAAAACCGACGTCAAGAACGGTCCGGGCGGGGCCTCAGTCAGCCCAGTAGAGAGCGCGGTACAGGGCGACGTAGCGGGTCACCTGCTTCACGTAATCCCGGGTTTCCGTGAAGGGAATACGCTCGGTGAAGCGAAGGGGGTCGGAAGCCTCTGAGAAGGTCCGCCAACGGTTGGCGCGGGTCGGCCCCGCGTTGTAGGCGGACAGGACCAGCGGCAGCGCGCCGTCGTAGCGGTTCCACATGTCGCGGAAGAAACGCGTACCCAGGTGGAGGTTGATCTCCGGCAGGTCCAGGCTCCCACGGGAAAAGCCCTGAGGGCCCTCCGGGCCAGCCAGCTCCCGACCCGTGGCGGGCATGACCTGCATGAGACCGACGGCCCCGGCACCCGAGACGATGTCGGCGTCGAAGGCGGACTCCTGGCGGATGATGGCCGCCACCAGCACCGGGTCCACCCCTCGCTCCTCCGCGGCGCGCACCAGCATCTCCCGGTAGGGGAGGGGATAGACCGTCTCCAGGAGCGTCCGCGTCCAGGGGTGGCCGGCCCGCCGCACCTCGAGCCCCAGGCGAATCCCCTCCAGGGTCAGCCCCCGCCCGATGAGCTCCCGGGCCAGGCTCACGACGGCCTCCGGCGATGTCGCGCGGGCCTGACCGGTGAGCCGGTCGACCGCGGCCGAGTAGCCCCGCGCCAGGCCCGCCTCGCCGAGGGCGTCCATGCCAGCCAATCCCTGACGCAGCCAGGCCGGCAACGGGACGGGCACTTCCTCGGCCAGCGGCGGCAGGGTCCACGGATCGTCCAGCTCCTCGGCGGCCCGCACGGCGTAGTAGGAGAGGGGCTCTCGTTCCCGGATGCGCCTCAGGTGGGCGGCCCCCTCGGCGTCGCGTCCCAGGCCGAGGAGCGTCTTGCCCACCCAGAACGACGCCTCGTCCCAACGGCGGCCCTCTGGAAAGGCGTCCAAATAGGCCTCGAACACGGCCACCGCCGCCTCCGCGTCGCCACGACCCAGATGGATCTGCGCCGTGCGCATGCGGGCCAGACCGGACCGGTCCAGAGCCGGGTTCATCTCCTGGAGGCGAGTGTAATGCGCCAGGGCCACGTCGAAGTCGCCGCGATCCTGTGCGGCGTCGCCCCGGAGGAAGACCACGTCCACCGCTTCGGCGCTGGAGGGATAGCGCTCCAGGAGCCACTGGCGGAGGGTCGCCATGTCGCCCGCCCTGCCCTGGCGCCGCCTCAGATCCGCCCACGATTCCAGGGCCCGGGCGCCCACGTCCGGGTCGTCGGACGTGGACAGGGCGCGGAACTCCCCCACCGCGTCGTCCTGGCGCCCTGGCGTGATCGCAAGCAAGCGGGCACGGGCCAGACGCACGTCCTCGGCAGGGTCCGGCGTCGACGCGAAGTGCAGGTCGTAGGCCCGCAGGGCCGGAGCGACGTCACCGTTCCGCGCCAGGACGCGGGCCGCCTCGAGGGCTCTGCCCTCGTCCAGGGCCCTGAGCGCCACCAGGCGCGCGGCCGCGCGCGCGCCGCGCGCGGAGTCGGCGGAGCCGGCCACCCCATCGAACGCCCGGAGAAACGCGTCCACCGCCGCGGCCGTGTCCCCGGCGGCCTCCCGCAGCCGCCCGACCGCCGTCCACCCCGCGGCCGTCCGGGCGCCAGGCTCGATGATCTCCAACGCGGCCAGGTAGGCCTCCGTGGCCCCGGTGGAGTCTCCGGCCGCCAGGAGCGCCCGTGCCCGGAGGTCCCAGCCCAGCCCGCCCGCCTGGCCGTCATCGACGAGCCGCAAGACCGACCCGACCGCCGCGGTGTCTCCCCGATCCGCCCACGCATCCGCCAACTCGAGTGCCATCCACGCCGCCAGGCCCGGGCCCTCGACGGCCAGCGTGTCGAGAGCGTCGATCGCCGCGGCGGACCGGCCCGAGGCGGCCAGCGCCCGAATGATGCGAGCCCGAACGACGTGGGCGTCGCCCGCTTCCCCCGCCGCCGGGCTGGCCAGGTAGCGGACGTAGGCGTCCGCCGCCGCCACCGGAAGCGCTTCGGCCTCCAGGGCGCGCCCCAGGAGAAGCCAGCCGGCGCCGCCCTCCGCGTCGTCGAGCCAGGGGGAGCCCGCCAGGATCCTCGCGGCCTCGGCCCAGTTGGCGTAACCCGCCTCGGCGCGGGCCAGGAGGAGCGCTTCCCGGGGCTCCAACTCCCGGTTCACGGTCCGCAGAAGCAGGCTGGCGTGCCAGAAGCGGCCGATGGCCATTTCGGCCCGGGCCGAGTCGACGGCGGCCGCCCCCGGGGTCACCTGGGGAATCACGTCGGGTGTGAGCCGGCGGGTCGCCGGCGGGTTCGCGTGACCGACCCCCACGGCGATCATAACGAGGCCCACCCCGCATAGCGCGAACGAAAAGGGAGAGGCCACCGATCCGGTGGCCTCTCCCGAGATGTCGCCCGCGACCCCGCGAAACATCAGGACGCGGTTGCGGTGCCTCCGCTCTCCATGGCGTGCAGCGCGTCGACCATCTTCTGGGCCGACTCTTCCATGTCGATGACGAGGCTGTCGATGCGCGAGACGAAGTAGTTGTGGGCGATACTCACCGGAATGGCGATGGTGAGTCCGGCGGCCGTGGTCAGCAGGGCGATCTGAATACCGCCGGCGACCAGCTGCGCATCCACCTCACCGGCAGCCTCGATGGACTGGAAGGCCACGATCATGCCGAGCACCGTACCCAGGAAGCCCAGGAGTGGGGCGATGTTGGTGAGCGTGGCCAGAATGACCAGACCGCTTTCCAGCCTGCTCAACTCGATGAGGCCCTGGTTCTCGATGGCCTTCATCACACGGTCCGTGCCCTCGTCGTACCGCTCGAGACCGGCGTACAGAATGTTGGCGGCAGGCGCCTTCGAGTCGCGCGTGATGGCGAGCGCCTCCTTGAAGCGCCTCTGCACCAGAAGCTCGTCGACCTCCCGGAGGATCACCTTGGTCTTGGCGCTCTTCCCGAGCAGATCGAAGAACTTCCAGATCATGACGATGATGCCGACGATCAGGCAGAGCCCCAGAGGCCACTTCATGAACCCCATGTCGGCCCAAACCTTCTGGGCCCACTCGCCGACCGTCAGTTCCACAACCTCCACACCCGGAAGCTGGAGCAGGGCACCGTAGACTCGCATCACCGGGACCAAGTGGACCTCCAAGAAGAGATTCGAATTACCCGACCGGTTCCAAGATCGAAGGTCGAGCGCTTTTCAGGCTCAGGGCCCGCATAATGGTACAGGCCATCCAACCGTGTCAACCCCCGATTTTCGCATCATTTCGCGCTTTTCGATACGTCGGCGGCGCCCGTGGATTACGCCCCCGCAGGGGATCCTTTCCGGGGCCTCGGCTCCGGTCAGCCGGCGACCGTCCCGCTGGCCCCCGACTCCATGGCGCAGGCCACGAGGTGTCGGGGTCCCACGGCCTCCAGGGTCGGCCGCACGGTGGAGCACGACGCGTCCTTGAGAGGGTGAAGGCAACGGGGATGGAACGGACACCCCGAGGGAGGCCGCTCGGCGCTGGGCACGTCACCGGGCAGGACGACGCGCCGCCGGGCAGCGCCCGCCCGCGGATCCGGACGCGGCACCGCCGACAGGAGGGCCCGCGTGTACGGATGGCGCGGCGCCGCGTAGAGATCGGCGGCGGGGGCCGACTCCACGATGCGACCCAGATACATCACCGCGACGTGGTCGCTCACGTGCCTGACCACCGCAAGATCGTGGGCGATGAGCAGGTACGTGAGCCCGAGGTCGCGCTGGAGATCGTCCAGGAGGTTGACGACCTGGGCCTGCACCGACACGTCCAGAGCCGAGACCGGCTCGTCCAGGACGAGGAGATCGGGCTCGACGGCCAGGGCCCGCGCGATGCCGACGCGCTGCCGCTCTCCGCCGCTGAACTCGTGGGGATGACGCGGCAGATGCCCGGCTTCGAGTCCCACCATCTCCAGAAGCTCCTGGGCTCGGCGGCGACGGCCCGGCGCGTCCCCGCACAGCTCGTGGACCCGGAGGACCTCGTCGATGGCCGCGCCGACCGTGAGCCGCGGATTGAGCGAGCCCATGGGATCCTGGAATACGATCTGCGCCCGGCGACGGAACGCGCGCAACCCGCTTCCCTCGAGGGGCCCCACATCCTCGCCGTCCAGGAGGACGGTGCCCTCCGTCAACTTCGTGAGGCGGAGCAACGCCCTGCCGATGCTGGACTTGCCGCAGCCCGACTCCCCGACCAGGCCCAGCGTCTCCCGGGGCGCCAGATCGAAGGTCACGCCGTCCACCGCCCGCACCCAACCGACCACGCTCTGGAGGACGCCCCCGCGCACGGGGTAGTGCACCCGTAGGCCCCTCGCTTCGAGGAGCGGGGCCACCGCCGCGACCGGGGCCCTCACGTTTCCCCGGCCCGTGACGGGCCGGTGCCGAGCGCTTCCTCCGCTCGGGAGGTATGGAGCCAACAGCGCACCGACCGCTCCGCTCCACCCACGGACCGCTCGACGGTGGGCGGTGCCTCGTCCCGGCACAGGTCCCACGCGTGGGGGCATCGCTCCGCGAAACGGCACGCCCCCGGCCACCGGGTCGCACGAGGGACCGTGCCCTGAATGGGGCTCAGCCGGGCGACCACCCGGTCCAGGCGGGGGACCGACTCCAGGAGGCCGCGCGTGTAGGGGTGCTCCGGTTCTCCGAAGATGTCCGCCACGGGAGCCGACTCCACCAGGTGCCCCGCGTACATGACCGCGACGCGGTGGCAGAACTCGGCGACGACGCCCAGGTCGTGGGTGATGAGGAGCATGGCCATTCCGTGGCGCTCCCGCAGATCGTCCAGGAGCTCGAGGAGCTGGGCCTGGATGGTCACGTCAAGAGCGGTGGTCGGCTCGTCGGCGATGAGCAGCTCCGGCTCGCCCGCCAGAGCCATCGCGATCATGACCCGCTGGCGCATCCCTCCCGACAGCCGATGCGGCGCCTCGTCCTGGACCCGCCGCGGGTCGGGGATGCCCACTTCCGCCAGGAGCGCCACCGTCCGGTCCCGGGCCTGCTTGCGGTTCATTCCCCGGTGCGTGCGCAGGACCTCTCCCACCTGCTCCCCCACGGAGAGCACGGGGTTCAGTGAGGTCATGGGCTCCTGGAAGATCATCGCCATATGCCGTCCGCGGAACCGGCGCAGACAGTCCGGGTCGGCGTCAACGAGCTCCTTGCCCCGAAAGCGCACGGAGCTGCCTGCCTCGAGCTTGCCATTCGGCTTGGGGATCAGGCCCATGATGGAGAGGGCGGTCGCGGTCTTGCCGCAGCCCGACTCGCCCACCAGCCCGAGCGTCTCGCCCCCGCGGATGCGGAGGCTTACGCCGTCCACGGCCCTGGTCACTCGTCCGGACCCGGAACGAAACGACGTGCGCAGATCCGTCACCTCCAGCAGAAGCGCGCCCGGATCGAGCCCGGTCGTCGGGGGACCGTTCACCCGCGCATCCTCGGATCCAGCGCATCCCGCAGGCCGTCACCCACGACGTTGAATGCCAGCACAGTGAACACGATGGCCAGCCCCGGAACGGTGGAGAGCCACCACTCGCTGGTCAGATGATCGCGCCCGTCGTTCACCATGGTCCCCCAGGAGGGGGTCGGCGACTGGACCCCGAGGCCCAGGAACGAGAGGCCCGCCTCCAGCACGATGGTCTGGCCGATGCCCAACGTGGCGACGACGATGACGGTCGCCAGGACGTTGGGAAGGAGGTGGCGGGCGATGATGCGGGCCCGGGAGAAGCCCAGAGCCCGGGCCGCCAGGACGAACTCCCGTTCCCGCAGACTCAGGACCTCTCCCCGGACCAGGCGGGTGGCCCCGGGCCATTGCGTGAGACCGAGCACCACGATGATGACGAACAGGGAGGGCTGGAAGAGCGCCACCACAGTGACCAGGAGGACGAGGCTCGGAAAGGAGATCACCAGGTCCACGAGGCGCATGATCAGCCCGTCCACCCATCCGCCGATGTAGCCCGCGACCGCCCCGAGGATCGTGCCGATGGTGACGCTGATGGCCACGGCCACCAGCCCGATGGACAGCGAGATGCGGGCTCCGAACAGCAGGCGGGACAGGACGTCCCGACCGTACTCGTCCGTTCCCAGAAGGTGGTCGCCGGAGGGCGCCATGAGGCGTCGGGTCAGGTCGTCCGCCATGGGATCGTACGGGGCCAGGTACGGCGTCCAAAGCGCCGCGAGGTAGATCGCGACGATGGCCAGGAGCCCCGCCACGGCCAGGCGGTTCTTGCCGAAGACCGTGCGCGCCTCGTCCCAGGGGCTCGGCTCGGCCCTCGCGGGACTCTCCGCGGTCCGCATCCGGGTGACCGACCAGCCCCAGGCCAGGACGAGCCCCAGGACCAGCGTGGTCAGGGCCACCCACTCGTCCATGGAGTAGCCTCCCACGTCCAGCACGGCTCGCCAGCGCAGCCCCAGCACGCCGAGACCGCCCAGCCAGACCATGACAACGCAGCCGCCGAGCCCCCAGCGCTTCTCCAGGATCTGTGGCGCACCGGGCAGAACGAAGGCCAGCCAGGTCCGGCCGCCGTCCGGCCGAGCGTCCACCGCGGTGGCCCGCTCCATCGCGGGGGACGGCTCAGTCATAGCGGATCCGCGGGTCGACCAGCGCGTACAGGATATCCGCCACCAGGTTCGCCAGCACGACCATGAGAGCGAAGATGAGGCTCCCGGCCAGGATCACGGGCTGGTCCCGCTCGCCGATCGCGTCCACGACGATCTTCCCCATGCCTGGCCAGCCGAAGACCGCCTCGATGAGCACGGTGCCGCCGAAGAGGACCGGCAGGTAGAGCCCCAGCTGGGTGATGACCGGCGTCAGCGCGTTGCGGAGGGCGTGCTTCCAGATCACGGACCGCTCCGGGAGGCCCTTCGCCCGAGCGGTGCGCACGAAGTCCTGTCGGATGACCTCCAGCATGCTGCCCCGGACGTAACGGCTAACCCCCGCCGTGAGGACCAGGGAGAGGGTGGTCACCGGCAGGACCAGGTGATAGAGGCGGTCCGCCAGCCTGCCCCCGAAATCCATGACCTCGTAGCCCGGGCTCCGGGTGCCGCTGGCCGGGAAGCGGACCGGCCATCCTTCCAGGGGGGCGTGGTAGGCAAAGATCAGGATGAGGAGGAGGCCCAGGAGGAACTCCGGCATGGAGTAGAAGACGAGGACCACGACGCTCAGCACGGAGTCCGTCGATCGCGGCTTTATCGCCTGGACCACACCGACCAGGACGCCCAGCCCGAACGCGATGAGGAGTGCGAGGGCGGACAGGAGCAACGTGTTGGGAAGCGCCTCCGCCAGGACCGCCGCCACCGGTCGCCCGTGCGTGAAGGAGTAGGCGAGGTCACCTCGCACCAGCGACCCCATCCAACGCGCGTACTGGACGGCGAATGGCTGGTCGAGCCCGTAGTTGGCCCGGATCTGGACCGCGACGGATTCGGGCACCCCGGGACGGACGAGGACGTCGGCCGCGTCCCCCGGGGCCAGATGCACCAGCAGGAAGACCAGCGTGGCCACCGCCAGGGCCATAGGGACGGCGAGGAGGATCCGCCGCACGACGTAGGCCTTCATCGGCCGGGCGGGACGCTCAGCGTCGCTCCGGGTCGATCCACCAATCCCTGATGTTCACCCACTCCCCCCGGATGTCCATCCGCGCGTTCCGCAGGCGCCCGCCAACCGCGTCGAGGCGGTCCCGGAAGTAGAAGAACGTGAAGGGCTGCTCCTCGACCAGCAGGCGCTGATACCGGCGCCACAGCCCGATGGCCTCGTTCCGGTCGGTGATGAGGGGCAGCGTGTCCATGAGGGCATCCAACTCAGGGTTGCGGGTCCCGGACCACGCGTAGGGGCCGTCGACGCGCTCCGAATGGAAGATGTCCCGGTCGTCGAGCTTGAAGTCGTTGACGAAGCCCATGACCACCCCATCGAAGTCCCGGTCCCGGTCGCCGAGCTCGTTCTGGAGGGTGGTGTACTCCACGACCTCCGGGACGATCTCCACGCCCACCTGGGCCAACTGGCTCTGCATGAGCTCCGCGATGCCCCGGCGGAGAGAGTTGCCCTGGTTGTACTTCAGGCCGATGCGCAGGCGCGTCCCGTCGGCGCTCTCGCGGACGCCGTCACCGTCCCGGTCGGTCCAGCCGCCCTCCGCCAGAAGGGCCCGGGCCTCCTCCGGGTCGTAGGGCAGCAGGCCTTCCATGGCCGGGTCGTAAGACCAGTGGAAGGGCGGAACCGTGGAGTTGGCGACCCGCCCGTACCCCTCGGCCAGGGCTTCGATGATGGCCGCCCGATTCGTGCCCACGGTCAGGGCCCGGCGCACCCGGGGGTCCGCGAGCTGCGCCCGCCGGGAGTTCCACACGACGAACACGTAGTCCCTGAACACGAAGTTCCGCAGCTCCACGTCCTCGGCTTCGAGGATCTGACGGGCCTGGAAGGGCTCCACGCTTACGTACACGTCGGCCCTCCCCGTGAGGATCTCCGTCAACCTGGGCGTGGGCTCGGGCACGACCCGGTAGACGTAGCGGTCCACGAAGGGCCGGCCGCCGAGGCCCTCGGGGAAGGCGGGGTTTGCCCGGAACGTCCAGCTCTCCTGGTGACGGTGCGAAACGAACACGAAGGGTCCGTTGCCCACGGGGCACTGCGTACCGAAGGGATGATCCTGGAGCCGATCCGGAGGCACGTCCTCCAGGAGGTGGCGAGGCATGATGGGGAACGTTCGCCACGGATCCATGAACTCGGCGTGGGGCCTGGCCAGCCGGATCGTGACCGTGAGCGAGTCCCGGACCTCCACGCCCGCGCTGCCCGGCACGTAGTGGTCGAAGTACGTGACGTTGGGAAACGCCGTGCGGGGGTCCGTCGCCCGCTCGTAGGTGAAGGCCACGTCCCAGGCGGTCGTGGGAACGCCGTCGTGCCAGAAGACGTCATCCCGCAGGTGGAAGGTCACGGCTGACGTGTCCGGCGCCACCTCCCACGAGGCCGCCAGGTACGGCGCGGGCTCCAGCGCCTCGTCGTACCGGATGAGGGTCATCTGGTTGACGAAGGCCTGGTGCTGGAGGGACTCGTAGCTGAACGAGACCAGGGCGTTCATGCCCCGGTCCATCTCGCCCCCGTATACGAGCGAGACCGTGCCCCCGTAGCGGGGATCGTCCGGAACCGGCCGCTCCCCCTCCATGCGCGCCATGAACGCCTCAACCCGGGGCAGCACGGCATCACAGAAGGCGTCCCCGCCCCTTGGCGACGTGTCAGCCGGCGCACCTCCCTCGGACCCACACCCGGACGCGATGGCCGCGGCAAGGCCCACCAGGAGGCCAGCAACGTCGGTTCGCGCGCGTGGGCTCGTCATCCTCACCTCTCCGCCAGTGGATTCCCTCGTCAGCGACGCCACGTCCACCTCTCGGACCGGTAGTGCTCGAGCAGCTCTGCCTCGCCCGGTACCGCCCCCGCCCGGAGCTCGAACCACGCACCGGGCAGGGCCGCCTTGAATCCCCTGGCCAGGGCCTCCGCCACCTCGTCCCCGCCGGGCACACGGCCCAGGAGGTCGGCCAGCGTCGCCGGTGACGATCCCGTGTCCCGCGTTGCCGGCGGCGCGCGCCGGATCTCCCCGAGGGAGGTCTGGTCGTCGTTCAGGAGGAGGGAGCCATGCTGGAGGACCGCGATCCCGAGACGAACCTGGGCGCTGCCCACGAGCTTCCTCCCCCCCGCGACCACCTCTCCCTCCTCGGGCACGTCGAAGCATGGGCCCGCCGAAGGCAGCGGAGCCCGACCTGGGGGGTCGCTGGCAATCTCTACGTTGACGCCCAGGAGGGCCAGCCCACGGACGAGCACGCGGTTGATCGCCCTGTAGGCGGCCCGCGGCCCGCCCAGGGCGCGGGCGGGGAAGATCACCGAGTACGTCACCTCTCGGTGGTGGAGGACGGCCCTGCCCCCGGTCGGGCGGCGAACGAAGGACCAGCCCCGGGCCAGGCCATCCTCCCGGTCGTAGACGTCCACGGCCGGCTCGTTCCGGCCGAAAGACACGGTGGGGGAGCGCCAGCGGTAGAGGCGCACCACGGCCGATCCCGGATCGAGCGCGAGGGCCAGCGCGTGATCCCTGGCCATGTTCGTCGGCCCGTCCAGGGCTCCGTCCAGCAGGAGCCCCCAGCGCAGTCCGGCCGCGGCCTCAGCCCACGCCGACGGGTCTCCCCTGGTGGACGATGGTGCCGTCGACATCAGCCCGGCGCGGGCGGGCTTGGCGCCCTCAGAACTCGAAGCTCCCGCCCGGCTTCAGGATCACGACACGGGCCCGGTCCCCCACCAGCGCCTTGAAGTCCTCGGGGTCCTGGTGGATGACCTCCCACGTCGAGTAGTGGATGGGGATGACCACGCCGGGCTCGATCATCTCCACCGCCCGGGCGGCGTCCTTCGGCCCCATCGTGAAGTTGTCCCCGATGGGCAGCATGGCCACGTCCACCTGACCGCGCAGGAGCTCCATGTCCATCAGGAGCGCCGTGTCCCCGGAGTGGTAGAAGGTCCTGTCACCCAGGTCGATCAGAAAGCCCCCGGGCACCGTCGTGTAGGTCCCGTCGTCGCCCGCCACCTGCCCCCCGTGGAGGGCAGGGGTCATCTTCACGTAGCCGAACGGGAACGTGTTGCCCCCACCGATGTGGAGCGCGTGGGTGTTCTGAACGCCTTTGGTGCCCAGGTAGCCGATGATCTCGAAGGTGGAGATGACCTTGGCTCCGGTCCGTTGGGCCAGGGGGATGCAGTCGGCGAAGTGGTCGTAGTGCCCGTGGGTGCACAGGATGAAGTCGGCCTCCACGTCCGCCGCGGCCAGGTCCGTGACCGGGTTGTCGTCGAAGAACGGGTCGATTACGACCCTGGTGCCGTCGTCGGTCTCCAACGTGCACGTGGCGTGACCGTGCCAGGTGATCTTGGCCATG
Source organism: Longimicrobiales bacterium (assembly GCA_036396575.1). Classification (GTDB taxonomy): domain Bacteria; phylum Gemmatimonadota; class Gemmatimonadetes; order Longimicrobiales; family Gaopeijiaceae; genus DASWKP01. The sequence goes on from DASWKP010000278.1 coordinate 17,078, forward strand.
GTCCCTCCTTCAGCTGCGATTCTCAGGTAAGGCGGGCCGCCGCCCGCCCGCGGCGGATCTGCCTGTCAGCCCGCCGCCGTCTCTTCCTGGTACTCCTCCATGGGCGGGCACGCGCACACGAGGTTCCGGTCGCCATACGCGTTGTCCACCCGTCCCACCGGAGGCCAGAACTTGTGGGCCCGGGTCCAGGGGGCCGGGAAGGCGGCCTGCTGGCGGGAATAGGGATGACTCCACTCGTCCGAGGTGACCTCCCGGGCCGTGTGGGGCGCGTTCTTGATCACGTTGTCCTCGGTGTCGGCAATGCCCAGCTCCACCTGCTCGATCTCGGCTCGGATGGAGATGAGGGCGTCGCAGAAACGGTCCAGCTCCGCCTTGGACTCGCTCTCCGTGGGCTCGACCATCATCGTGCCCACCACCGGCCACGACATGGTCGGCGCGTGGAAGCCGTAGTCCATGAGCCGCTTGGCCACGTCCACCTCGGTGATGCCCGTGTTCTTCTTCAGCTCATGGAGGTTCATAATGAACTCGTGGGCCACGCGGCCGTTCCAGCCCCGGTAGACCACGGGGAAGTGGTCCTCCAGCCGCCTGGCCATGTAGTTGGCGTTGAGGATCGCGTACTCCGTGGCGCGCCGAAGCCCGGTACGGCCCAGAAGCAGCATGTACGCCCACGGAATCACCAGGATGCTGGCGCTTCCCCAGGGGGCCGACGCCACGGGCCCGATGGCCTTGGAGCCTCCCACGGGCACGAGCGGGTGGCCGGGCAGGAACGGCGCCAGCGCGTCGTTGCAGCAGATCGGACCCATGCCCGGCCCGCCGCCCCCGTGGGGGATGGCGAACGTCTTGTGCAGGTTGACGTGGCAAACGTCCGCGCCGTAGTCGCCGGGTCGGGCCAGACCCACCTGGGCGTTCAGGTTGGCCCCGTCCAGATAGACCATGCCCCCGTGCTCATGCACTACGTCGCACACCTCGCGGATCCTCTCCTCGAAGACCCCCGTGGTGGAGGGGTAGGTGACCATGATGGCCGCCAGGTGGTCGGCGTTGTCGGCGGCCTTCTTCCTGAGGTCGTCCACGTCCACGGCGCCGTGCTCGTCCACGTCCACGACCTTGACTCGCATACCGGCCATGACCGCCGAGGCGGGGTTGGTGCCGTGAGCCGAGGACGGGATCAGGCAGACGTTGCGGTGCCCCTGGCCCCGGTCCAGGTGGTAGGCCCGGATGACCTGGAGTCCCGTGTATTCGCCCTGCGCCCCCGAGTTGGGCTGGAGCGACACGGCGCCGAAGCCCGTGATCTCCCCCAACCACGACTCCAGCTCGTCGATGATGACCTTGTAGCCCTCGGCCTGGTCCGCCGGGGCGAAGGGGTGCATCCGGCTCAGCTCGGGCCAGGTCACCGCCTCCATCTCGGTGGTGGCGTTTAGCTTCATCGTGCAGGACCCCAGCGGGATCATGCTGACGTTCAGGGAGAGGTCACGCGCCTCGAGACGGTGGATGTAGCGCAGCATCTCCGTCTCCGAGTGGTACAGGTTGAAGACCGGATGCTCGAGGAACGCCGACGTGCGCGCGAGCTCCGCGGGCAGCGCCGACTGAGGCGTGTCCTCCGCCAGCCCGGCGGCGGTGAAGTCCGGCGCGCCGCCCCCGTTGAAGGCCGCGAACAGGAGATCCAGGTCGCCGGACGACGTGGCTTCGTCCAGAGCCACGCCCACGGAGCCGTCCTCCAGATACCGGAGGTTGAGGCCGGCGGCCAACGCGGCGGCCCGGACCTGATCGGCCGAACGCCCCACCGGCCGCACGCGCACCGTGTCGAAGAAGCTGTCGTGTACGATGTCGTGGCCCAGGCGCCGCAGGCCGGCGGCCAGGACCGTCGCCTGGAGGTGCACCCGGCGCGCGATGGCGCGGATCCCATCGGGTCCGTGGTAGCAGGCGTACATGCCCGCCATGATGGCCAGCAGGACCTGGGCGGTGCAGATGTTCGACGTGGCCTTGTCCCGGCGGATGTGCTGCTCCCGCGTCTGGAGGGCCATGCGCAGCGCCCGGTTGCCCTGGGCGTCCACGCTCACGCCGATGATGCGCCCCGGTATCTTGCGCTTGAAGTCCTCGCGGGTCGCCATGAACGCCGCGTGGGGGCCACCGTACCCCATGGGCACGCCGAAGCGCTGGCTGTTCCCCACCACCGCGTCGGCCCCCCACTCCCCCGGTGGCTCGAGGAGGGCCAGGGCCAGCAGGTCCGAAGCCGCCACCACGTGCCCGCCCGCCGCGTGGACCCTGTCCGTGAAGCCGCGAAGCGAGTAGACGGCGCCGTCGCTGGCGGGATACTGGACCAGGGCCCCGAACAGGTCCGAGCCCGGCTCGTACGTCCGGTGATCCCCCACCACGATGTCGATCCCCACCGGGGCCGCGCGCGTCCGCGCCACCGCGATCGTCTGGGGATGACAGTCCTCGGACACGAAGAACGTCCTCCGCTCCGGCTGCCGGGACTCCCCCAGGAACATGGTCATGGCTTCGGCCGCCGCCGTGCCCTCGTCCAGGAGGGAGGCGTTGGCGATCTCCAGCCCCGTCAGGTCCATGACCATGGTCTGGAAGTTCAGGAGGGCCTCCAGACGGCCCTGTGAGATCTCCGCCTGGTAGGGCGTGTACTGGGTGTACCAGCCCGGGTTTTCCAGGATGTTCCGTTTGATCACGCCGGGCACCAGCGTGTCGTGATACCCCATCCCGATGAAGGACCGCAGCACCCGGTTCCGGGACGCGATCTCCCGAAGACGCTCCAGGAGCAGATGTTCGGGCACGCCCTCGGGGAGGTCCAACTCCCCTTCCAGGCGAATGGCCGGCGGGACCGTGGTCTCCGCCAGCTCCTCCAATGAAGCGAGGCCGAGAAGCGCCAGCATCTCGCGCGTCTCGGCCTCTCCGGGTCCCACGTGACGGCGGACGAAGCCCGCCTCAGGATCGATGGACGTGCTCATAGTCGTCTTCCGAAGTTGTGCTTCCGCGAACCCCGCCTACTCCCCCAGGTGCTCTGCGTACGCGTCGGCATTCAGGAGCCCGTCCAGGCCACCCTCGTCCTCCACCCGGAGCCGGATCATCCAGCCTTCGCCGTACGGGTCGGTGTTGACCAGGGAGGGGTCGTCCTCCAGAGCCTCGTTGGCCGCCACCACCTCGCCCGGCACGGGCGAGAACAGGTCGCTCACCGCCTTCACCGCTTCGATGGTCCCGAAGGACTCCATCCGGCCGAAGGTGTCGCCGGCGGCGGGGAGCTCGACGAACACCACGTCCCCCAACTCACCCTGGGCGTAGTCGGTG
>DASWKP010000279.1:0-9459 GCA_036396575.1 Longimicrobiales bacterium
CCACCCAGCATCCTCGAGAGGTCGTCCACGCGGCTTCCGGGAATCTCTCGTGCCCTTCTCCGGGCGTCCCACGCCGCCACCGTGTCCCGGGTGACGAGTACGATCGGCACCTCGGACGCGCAGCGGAGGGAGCTCAGCCCGAACGGGCGTCGCGGGCCCTCGGAGAAGTGGAGCACCGCGCGAGGGTACCCTCGTCGCAAGGCATCCCACGCGGCGTCGCCTCCCACGATGTCCTCGTCAGGGCGTGCGGCACGCCTGGCGGCGACCCTGAGGGTGGGATCCGAGATGAAGGAGACGATCATGGTGACCTCGACGCTACGGATCAACACGTTGAGCGATCCGCAGCGAACGTGCAAGGCCTCCGTCGGGGATTGCGCTACGCTCCCTCGTCCGGCGAGTCCAACTCGTCCCCCACGAGCTTGCGGGCTCCGTGGAACTGGCGCTTGACCCAGCGCCGCCAGGACGGGGGTGGCGGATCGAGACTTTCGCCAGTTTCCAACCGATCCAGAACGCCTTCGACCTCCGCCCTCACCTCCGCCAGCTTGTTCCGATGGGACCTCCCCACGGCCCACGTCAGGCCGGCCGTGGCTGCCCCGGTAACGACGGCTCCCACCACCACCGCCACCGTCAACGGCGCCACGGCCGCCACCGCCATACCCGCCAGAACCCCTCCGCCCCCGCCTCCGAAGATGCCACCCAGGACGGCTCCGGCCACGCTGTCCCCGCGGGTCCCGGGATCCACCTCGATCTCCACCAGGGTGTGGCCGTCCCGTTCGACGTCCTCCAGGCGCACGTCCACGGACTTCGCCGAGGCCACGTAATAGCGGCGGGATGTCGAGCTGGCGGCGCGGGCGATCTGGGAGACCCAATCCACCGCCGGCTGGTACTGGAGGACCCGGTCGCCCCGGCGCACCGGCTGGAGGAGCTGGCCAGCGACCAGGAAGTCGTCCAGGATCCGGCGCAGCTCGTCCCGACGCCCCGGGACCACTCGCGACGTGAGGACGGTCTCGGCGCCGAAGATCCGGTCCAGACGCGCGGCTCCGAATGGGCGCGGGATCCCGCGCGTGCGCAACTCAGAAAGCGCGCGCCGAACGTGTTGCTCGGGAAGCCCGACCTCCCCGGCGATCCGGTAGAGCTCGCCCTCGGAGAGCTCTCCTGCCTCGCTGTCGTGGGCAGCCAGCTCCGCCGCCCTTCGAATGACCTCGTCGAACTGCCTGCGAGTAAGGCTGCGGCCCGGTTCCATTCAACCCCGCCGTCTAGACTAGACGAACTCCTCCTCGGGCGGCTTGTCCAGATACTGCTTGAAGGACTGCTTGTTGTGGGCCTTCATGTAGGCCTCGGTGGAGTCGATGACGCCGGCCATGAGGTACTCGAGGACCGACTGATCCATGAGCTGCATCCCGTCCTTCTTTCCGGTCTGGATGATGGAGGGGATCTGGTGGATCTTGTTTTCCCGGATGAGGTTCATGATGGCCGACGTGCCCACCATGATCTCGTGGGCCGCCCGCCGGCCCTTGCCGCCCTTGACCCTGAGCAGCACCTGCGAGACGACTCCTTTGAGGGACTCGGCCAGCATGGCCCGGATCTGCTCCTGCTGGTCCGCCGGAAAGACGTCGATGATGCGGTCCACGGTCTTGGGTGCGGAGCTCGTGTGCAGGGTGCCGAACACCAGGTGGCCCGTCTCGGCGGCGGTGATCCCCAGCTCGATGGTCTCCTTGTCCCGCATCTCGCCCACCAGGATCACGTCGGGGTCTTCACGCAGCGCGGCCCTGAGGGCGTTGGCGAAGCTCTTGGTGTTGGTGTGAACCTCCCGCTGGTTCACCAGACACTTCTTGTTCGCGTGCGTGAACTCGATGGGATCCTCGATGGTGAGGATGTGGTCCGCCCGGGTCTCGTTGATGTGGTCCACCATGGCCGCCAGGGTGGTTGACTTTCCCGAGCCCGTGGGGCCCGTCACCAGAACCAGCCCCTTGGTGAGCATGCAGAACCTCAGGATGGCCTCCGGTAATCCGAGCTCCTTGGCCGTGAGGATCGTGGAGGGGATGGTCCGCAGGACCGCTCCGAGCCCCTTACGCTGCCAGAAGACGTTGCAGCGGAAGCGCGCGAGGCCCTCGATTTCGTAGGCGAAGTCGTAGTCCTGGGTATCCAGGAAGCGCATGCGCCATTCTTCCTCCATGATCTCGTAGACCAGCTTCTCCATGTCCTTCGGAGTGAGCTCCCGGAATTTTAGCTTCTGCATGTGGCCGTGGACGCGCATCACGGGCGGCGAGCCCGTGGTGAGGTGGAGGTCGGAGCCTCCATGCTCCACGAGGACTTTCAGAAACTGATCGATCTGGGCCATTGAGTCGTTCTCGCTGCGTCATGTCTCGGGTGAAAGATCGCCTGCATGCCTGCCTTGGAGGCGCAGGGGCTCGAGGTTCCAGTCGAGCTGTCCGCCCTCAGCCTGGTCGATACGAAGCTCCCATCGGATGCCCGCGTCGTGGGCGGCCTGACGGTCCTCGTCCCGAGGCCAGAGCACGAGGGCCACGGCCGCCACGTCGAGCGCCGTGGACGTCCAGTCATCCGCGTGGCCGGTCAGATCCACGGTGACCACGTCGAAGTGGAAGGCCCGCAGCCCTTCGAGCTCCCGGGCCCACTCGTCCGGATCGTCCGGAAGCTCCAGGCTGAACGCCTCGTCCGCCGCCGCCCGGGCGCGCGCGTGGATGTAGATGCTCCTCCAGGACGCATCCAGGAGGAGGAGCGGCAAGTGGGGGAGGATCTCGTGTCCCAGCTCCGCCGGCTCCGTCGTCACTACGAAGCGGGCCGCGCCCGAGCGGGTCAGCAGCCGAACTTCGGAGAGAATGCCGGGACTGGGCGGCGTGAACCGTTCCTGAAGGACGTTTTCAGCCTTGCGGGGCAGGAAGAGGAACTCCGCGCCGCTCTCGTCGGCGAGGTAACGCACCTCCCCGGCCGTTACGATGCCCTCCCGACTGATGTGGACGTCCGCCTCCCCCCGGGCGTCCCTACCGAAGGCCTCCAGCAGGCTCGGGGTGACGAGCGCTTCCATCTCCTGCTTCCAGAGACCCTCCAGGGGCCGTCGCCGGATGGTGCCCGCGTCGTCGTACCAGAAGAGCGTGCGGTGCTTGCGCGTGGAGACGCCGAATCGGTTGGCGGCCGCCTCCAGAGCGATGCCGAACGCCTTCGTGAGCCCCACCGGCGTGGGCTTCTCGCCCTCCTCCACCGCCGCCGCTCGAGCGAAAACCTGCCGGATCAGCTCACGAATGGTGGACGACGAGGCCAGAGCCAGCTCGATCGAGCGGTCCGTCCGGCTGGCGAGCTCGTCCACCGCGTCCGTCTTGATGGGAGAGTCCACCACCACCGTCAGCGTGTCCGCGGTGGCCGCGATGGGAAGCGTGAGATGGGCCAGAGCCCATTCCGGGGACACGAGTGCCGCCGCCTCGGGGTCCACCGAGTCGGCGTCCGGGAAGATGTAGGGGAGGTCGAACTGGGATGCCAGCCCCCACTCGAGCTCGTCCTGGGAGACGAAACCGAGGGCCAGGAGGGCCTCGCCGAAGTACCCGCCGTTGTTCTTCTGGTGCTCCAGGGCCCGGCCCACATCCTCCTCGTCGATCCTGCCGAAGCCCATGAGGATCTGACCGATGGTGCGTTTCTCAGCCATTTCTCGGCGTTCCCGTGCTTGTCATTTGACCGTCCCGACGGGCTTCCCCGCCGCCGCGGCCCCTCAGGATATCTCCAAAGCCGGCCCCAGGAAACCGGCTCTACCCTCCCGGCGCCTCGACGACCACGGCGCCGCGGGCCAGGGCGCCGCTGCCTTCCACCCGGAAGGGGTAGCGACCCGGGGGGGCATCGCGGAACTCCACGAGGAAGCGCGCCCCGAGCTCCACCAGGGGTGGCGACGCGTCCTGACCGGCCCGACGCAGTACAGCCGCCGAGGCCGTGACCATGCTGTCCAGCTCGAAGACCACGGTGTGGACCCGCCGGTCCTCCACTACGAACTCCACCCACGCCCCCGAGGGGATCCAGACGACGGCGGGCCGCAGACGCTCCCGAGCCTCCCGGACGCTCACGCCGACGCGGAACACGGCGTCGTCCTCGGTGAGACCCAGCGAATCCTGAAGAAGCTGGTCGGGAGGATGATCGGGTTCGGGGGATGAGCACCCGGCTCCCGAAACGAGCACCGCGAGGAGGGCGAGCCCTCCCGTTCGCAGCCGGCTCAGTCTGCCTGGACTTCGGCGCCGCACGCGATGCAGAAGCGCCAGTTGGGCTCCAGCTCCTCGCCGCAGCTCGGACACGGAACGACGTGTACGTCCGTGCCGCAGAAGGGACAGTAGTTCAGGGTCTCCCGGTTCGGCAGCTCGGCGCGGCACCAATGGCAGGTCGCCGCCGCCGTGACGGGCCCGGGGACGGGCCCAGGGGTCACCACCGGCGCCGGGTTCGGCTCGGGCGTCAGCTCGAGGACATCGCTCGGCCGCTCCCCTCCGAAGACCATCTCGTCCATGGGCGCGGACAGCGGAGGCGCTTCGCTCCAGGTGGCGCCGTCCAACTCGACCGCCACGGCGAGCCCCAGGTTGGAGCCCTCGACCAGGGTCGGGTTGAGGCGGACGTCCACCGCCGCGAACTCCCGGAAGATCGCCGTGTTGGGATCGCCGCTCTGGAGCTCGGCCTGCATCTCGCCCCGGGCCGTGTCGGAGTCCAGGAACAGATAGTCACCCTCCCCGGCCAGAAGGCGGAGGAGCAGATCCTCGTAGTCCCCGTTCATCTCCAGGCCGAGGCGGTCGCGGTGCGTGCCGTAGGGCACGAGATCCTGGTAGATCTCGGCAACCGTGAAGGGAGCGGACAGGAGGTCGGGGCGGCGGCTGCGGATCTCCTCCACCAGAACCTGATGGAAGCGCGTCAACAAGGAGTTCGTGTCCTGGGACATGTGTTCGCCGGCTTGGGTGGTGGGTCGGGGTGGCGAGCTGGCCGTCAGCGCTCGTCGTCTTCCAGCGAGACCAGTCTGGCGGCGATGGCGGCGCGAAGGAAGGTCTCCGGATCCTGGAAGGGGATCTCGCTGCCGCCCCGGCCGTGCCACCGCTCCGCAAGCCGTCGCATGTAATGGCCCAGCGTCTCGTGGCCGAAGCCGGCGTTGTCCCGCATCTGCCGCACGATTTCGTGCCACGTGCCCCGGAGGAGCTGCCCGTCGGCCAGGCGCACGTGGTGCACGCTGGTGTCAAACGGACCCGTTCGGCCCTCGAACAGCTCGAGCTGGCTGGGATCGAAGACCGGGTGGGCCGGCCCGACGCCCATGGTGGCCTCCACCTCGGCCAGGAGTTGGTCGATGGGATCCGCCAGCGCCTCGAGCTCCTTGAGGCGCTGATGCCATGGAGCCAGGCGCGCGTCGCCGGTCTCCATGTGCCAGAGGGTACGCTTGAGCTCCATGACCCTCCACACCGCCAGGGAGTCCCAGTGATCCATGGGAGGCACCTGTTCGAACTCCCGGATGGCACTCTCCCAGTCGCCGCGGTCGTACAGGATGTGGCCAAGGTAGATCCGCGCATCGTGGAGGTCGGCGTCCAGGCGCAGGGCCCGACGGATCTGACGACCGGCTCCCACCTCGTCGCCCAACCGGTGCAGCGTGTAGCCCAGGGACGCCGCAACCTCCGCGTTGTCCGGGCGCGCGGCCGCCGCCTTGGCGAACACGTCCCGTGCGGGAGCGTACATGGCCTCTCGGTAGAGGGCTCGACCCATCGTCAGCATGAGCTCCACGTCGTCGTCGTACCCCAGGGCCGCCACCTGCCCGAACAGGTCCAGCGCACGCTCACGCTCCCCGAAGCGGAGCACCGTCTCCCCTAGCCCGACCAGAGCATCCTCGTGCCCGGTATCCAGGACCAGGGCGCTCTCGAAGGCGCTCCGCGCCCAGGCGAACTCCTCCCGAGCCAGCCGTGCGTACCCCATCCCCACGTACAGCTCGACGGCGTTGGGGTAAAGGGAAAGGCCCTCCTTGAGCATCTCGAGGGCCCCATCGTAGTCGCCTTCGTTGTACAGTCGGTGCGCCCGCTCGTCGTATTCCTCGGAGGAGAGGAACCGCTCTGGCATGTTCGGAGACTCCGTGGAGGGGTGGGCTCCGTGGGATATTCCGAAATTAACGAGCACCCCGGGCGGATACCACCCTGATTCGAGTCGAGGCGATGGCGCCGACGGGACGCCTCGCCTCGTATCGATCATTTCCCGAGCCCCCCACCGGGAACACATCCCAGCGGACCGGAGGGCGACGACCCTCCGAGGACCCCGTTCGGGTCAAGCGGCGTTTGCGTCTTCCTGGCTCTTCGCGGTATTCTGGGCGCCGTGCTTGATGGCGGGCTTGCAGAAGCGCATGCCCACGGCGTGCAAATCACTCAGATCGCCGTCGCTCAGGTCCGGATAGCGCTCACCGATGTAGTCGATGGTCTCATCCATCCACGTCTTCTGATCATCGGGCTCGGCCTGGAGGACGCCGCAGCGGTTGATGTGACTGAAGAGCTCGTCGCGAGCCCTCTCAAGGAGCTTCTCGTTGGGCACGTGCACCTCCCCTGATTCTGGTCTGCGAAGTCGACGGGAGCCCCGTCTTTATGGCTGTTACTTAGCCCACCAAGATAACCCAATCGCAACGAAGGGGGAAACCTGACCCGAAGGCCCCCCGGGACGACCGCCGAGGCAACCTGGTGACATCCAACCCCGCTCCGGACGCGGTGACGCTGGAGATCTTCCGGCACCTCTTCACGGCCCTGACGGAGGAGATGGGGGCCGCCCTCCGGCGAGCCGCCTTCTCACCCAATATCAAGGAACGCCGCGACTACTCGTGCGCGCTCTTCGATCCCAGGGGGGTGGCGGTTGCAATGGGCGACCACATGCCCGTACACCTGGGCGCCATGCCCATGAGCGTCGAGGCCGCGCTGCAGGAACTGGGCCCTCTCGATCCCGGTGACGTGGCCCTCCTCAACGACCCCTTCCGGGGAGGTACGCACTTGCCCGACATCACCGCCATCGCGGCCGTCCACGAGGACGGAGCGAGCGGGCCCGGGAGGCTCCTGGGCTACGTGGCGGCCCGGGCTCACCATTCGGACGTGGGCGGGGTCTCGCCGGGCTCCATGCCGCTGGCGAGGGAGATCTACCAGGAGGGACTGCGCATCCCGCCCGTCCTGGTCCATCGCCGGGGCGTGCGAAACGAGGATCTGTGGCGCCTGGTGCTGGCCAACGTCCGCACGCCCGTCGAGCGGGCGGGGGACCTGGACGCGCAGCTCGCCGCTCTCCACGCGGGAGGTAGCCGACTCCTGGACCTCGCGGGGCGCCGCGGAGTCGAGGCCGTCCTCAACGCCATGACCGGCCTCATCGCGTACGCGGACCGAATGGTGGAGGCGGGCATCCGGGAGATCCCCGATGGCACGTACGAAGCCATCGACCACATGGAGGACGACGGGTTCGGCAGCGGACCCGTTCAGCTTCGCGCCGCCATCCGCGTGGAGGGCTCACGCATGCGGGTGGACTTCGCGGGCACGTCACTCCAGGTACCGGGCGGGATCAACGCCGTCGCCGCCATCACCGCGTCCGCGACGCGCTACGTGCTCCGCTGTTTCATCGAGGCCCTGCTGGGAGAGACTCTCCCGGCTGGCGGGGGCTCCATGAGCGCGGTGGATCTGGTCCTTCCCGAGAGAAGCCTGGTGAACGCCCGATTGCCCGCCAGCGTGGCGGCGGGGAACGTGGAGACCAGCCAGCGCATCACCGACGTCCTCCTGAAAGCGCTGGGGGCCGCCCTTCCCCACCTGGCGCCGGCCCTGTCGCAGGGCACCATGAACAACACCACGGTGGGGGGCGTGGACCCGCGGACGGGGGAGGCCTTCGCCTACTACGAGACGGTCGGCGGGGGCATGGGGGCCGGGCCGTCGGGCCCCGGCCTGTCCGGCGTCCACGTGCATATGTCCAACTCCCTCAACACTCCCGTGGAGGCACTGGAGCACGCCTATCCCTTCCGGGTGACGCACTACGGCATCCGCGAGGGAACGGGAGGGGGTGGCATCCACGGGGGTGGCGACGGTCTGCGGCGGGACATCCAGCTCCTGACGGACGGGCAGGTCACCCTCCTCAGCGAACGCCGGGTCCACGGACCCACGGGGGCCGCCGGCGGCGAGGATGGAGCCCCGGGCCAGAACGTCCTGATCCGGGACGGAGAGGAGATAACGCTGCCCGGGAAGGTTACCTTTGACGCGCTCGCCGGGGACGTGGTCAGCGTCCGATCTCCCGGAGGTGGAGGATGGGGTCGCCCGCCTCCGACCTAGAAGACCGCCCACGTGCCCGCACTTCTCCTTCCATGTCGACACGGCGATGACGCGACTCTGTAACGCCATACCCAGCCCGCGGCGCACCGCGCTGCTTCTCGGCCTCCTGGTGGCATCGGCCTGCTCCGACGCGGAACGACCGGACGGAGCGCCGGGCGCCCCGCCCCCGGAGCCTCCTCTGCCTCCTCCGGCGGAGGCCTTCAGCGAGATGGAGACCGGGCTGCTGGACGCCACCGCCCTGCGGGTTGAGTTCCAGGTCACGGCCACCGGCTCGCTGACCGCCGAGATGTCCGGCCTCCTGCTCGTGGGAGGCTCAGGTCGAGCCAGGCTCGAGGCCGCGGGCACGTTCGGGGGTGACCCGGTGGACGTGTTTTTGGTTTCCGATGGGCAGCGCATGCGGCTGTCATCCAACGGGACGACCGTGGAGTCCGAGACGCCCCCGGCGCTGGGGGAGGCGCTCGTCCTGGGGCTGACCCGCATGGGCGTGCTCCACAATCTGGCCCGCCTCGTGGCCGGCCAGGCCCCGGACCACGCCGAGGGCGGTCCGGACGAGTGGATCCTGGCCACGGACTTCGGTCGGAACGGAAGGGCCATCACGTTCGCCCTCGAGGTGGAGGGCACGAGGACGGGGGCCGCAGAGCTGTTCGTGGCCCCGGTGGCGGGCGTCCCCGGGGAGCGCCGCCAGACGGTGAGCTTCCCTGATGGGGACATGGAGGTCGTGGAGCGCTACGGCGCCGTCTCCCTGGGAGGAGGCTGGGATGAAGCGGCCTTCGTCCTCCAGGAAGGATGAGGCCTCCGGACCGTCCCGAGCTCGTGCTGGCCTTCGTGTGCCAGGAGGCGGGGCCCGACGCGGAGGGCCGCCTGGATGCCCGAGGCATCTACCACGACCTCTTCGCTCCGGGCTTTCCAGCCCGCCAGGAGCGCATGGTGCTGGTGGCCCTTCTGGAATGGGACCGGGCGGATCACGGGCGCTTCCAGTTCCGCATGGACCTGGTCGGTGAAGACGGCAAGGAGGCCGTGACGTTGAACGGGCACACCGATGTGGACGCCCGTCGCGCGGACCAACCCCCGGCCCGGACCCAACTCATCATGCCCCTGGACAACGTGGTGTTCCGCGAGCCAGGTGCGTTTCGCCTCCGGGTGAGGGTCAAGGGGCGGGACCTCACCG
>DASWKP010000280.1:0-4217 GCA_036396575.1 Longimicrobiales bacterium
GGGCGAAGACGAGGGCATGGGTGCCCGCGTCGTTCCAGTCGCCCGTGCCGGCCTGGACGTCTCCCTCGTAGCCTTCGGGCTTGGGATCGATCCAGGCGGCGGCGTTGGTGGCCGTGGTGAGGAGCCCCACGCGCCCGCCCCCGGGCCCGCCGTCCCCGACCTTGCTCCTGCCGTTACGGGGCTCGGTGTAGCCCGACTCCGTGATCCAGAACGGGATGGAGGTGTTCTGCGTGCTCGGCCCCTGGCGGAAGGTGCTCACCAGGACGTACGAGCCGTCGGCCGAGGGCGACAGCCCCCCGGCGTTCTCGCCCTGGGGGATGAACAGGGGTTGCGGCTCGCCCGCCTCCCGCGCCTCCCGCTCGGCCTCCTGCTCCGCCTCCCGCTCCTTCTGGCGCCGGATGAACTCGAACAGTTCCGCCTGCTGAGCCTCCAGAAACGCGTGGTGGCCCTCCGCCTCGGGCTCGTCCGGGTCGGGCGAGCCCGAACGCACGTCGGTGAGCTGCCGGACCATGCCGTCCGCCACGTTCATGGCGAAGAGGTTCGAGCCCGACCGGTAGAAGATGCGGGAGCCATCCGCGGAGAAGCGGGGGCCGGTCTCCGGGTCCCGGGTTTCGGTGAGCCGCCTCACGTTCCACGACTGGCGGTCGACCACGTACAGGTCCCCGTCCACCGAGGACACCCGCCAACGGCCGTCGGCCGTGACGTCCCCGCCGGCCAGCATGACCGCCATCTCCTCCACGTGCTCGTCACTCACCAGCTCCGGGGCTCCACCCTGCGCGGGGATCCGGTACTGCTCGCTACCGGCGTCCCACTCCTGCCCGCCGGGTTGCCAGCGGAAGTAGATCCAGCGGGAGTCGTCGGTCCAACGTACCTGGCTCGGAGACGAACCCACGTTCCCCTCCGCCCGCATGATGCTCCGGATGGATAGGTCGAAGGCCTGTCCCCGGGCGGCGGCTGGGACGTAGTCGGCGACGCCGCCCCCGCCTGCCTGGGCGCCCACGGCGCCGGGAACCAGGAAGAACGCAACCAGGGCAGCCGCGAATCGGGCGGCGAGACCACGACAACTCATGACAAACTCCTGCCGCTTCAGAAGGACGCTTTCGGACGAACCGGGGAGAGGTAACACGCCCGCGGCGGGAGGTCCAGACGACGGCCCGGAGCGTGCCGGGTCAATCCCCGAAGCAGGTGCCCAGCCGTCTCGCGGTCCTGACCACGTCGCCGTCGAGGGGCACCATCTTCAGTTTCGCGATCGCCTCCTCGAGGGGTACCGCCAGGATGTCGGGAGGATTCAGGGCCACCATGCATCCGAACTTGCCCTCTTCCGCCAGCTCGATCGCGGCCGCCCCGAAGCGCAGCGCCAGAAGCCGATCGTAGGCCGACGGTGCCCCTCCGCGCTGGAGATGGCCCAGCACCAGGGAGCGAGTCTCGCGCCCGGTCTTCATCTGGATCTCAGCGGCCAGCTTCTCGGCGATGCCTCCATAGCGGCGCCGGTCCTGGAGAACCACGTCCCCCCCCAGCGGTTTGGCACCCTCGGCCACCACCACGATGGCGAAGGCGCTCCGGCCCGGGGCGTAGCGCTCCTCGATCTTCTCGCACACGAGGTCGAGGGAGTAGGGGATCTCGGGGATGAGAATCACGTCCGCCGTACCGGACACGCCCGCGAAGAGGGCGATCCACCCGGCGTGTCGACCCATGAGCTCCACCACCATGACCCGCCGATGGGCCTCGGCGGTGGAGTGGAGCTTGTCGATGGCGTCGGTGGCGGTGGCCACGGCCGTGTGGAAGCCGAACGTCACCTCGGTGGCTGCCAGGTCGTTGTCGATGGTCTTGGGCACGCCGATGACCTTGAGCCCCTTCTTGGCCAATTCGGAGGCGATCGCCAATGACCCGTCACCGCCGATGGCGATCAGGCCGTCGATGCCCAGCTCCTCCATGCGCGCCACGACCTCGCCCGAGCGGTCCACCCGCTTCACCGAGCCATCGGGCTGCTCCATGGGCCAGTCCAGGGGGTTGCCACGGTTCGTGGTCCCGAGAATGGTCCCGCCAAGGTGCGTGATGCCCCGGACGCTGGCCCGTGTCAGAGGCTCCACCCCTCCCTCCTCGAAGAGCCCGTCGTAGCCCTCGCGAATGCCGTAGACCTCCCAGCCCAGGTTGAGGGCCGAGTGGACCGCCGCGCGGATGACGGCGTTGAGTCCGGGGGCGTCGCCTCCTCCGGTATTGATGGCCAGGCGCATGGAAGTCCATCCGATCGTCGAGGGTCGAAGTGCCCGATCCCGCGTGCCGGGCTAGATTACGGTACGCGCCGACGCCAGGGAAGGAGCCCCGGGCCCCCCGGCCCGCCTCCGGGGCGCGAACGGACTCGCTACAGGGAGCTCGAATTGGGCAGCGAGAGATACGAAGCCGGGCGTGAGGTCCTGACGGATGCGCAGACACGCCTGGCCAACCGCCTGCACTTCGACGTGGTGTACCGGATCGTGTTCGCCGCAGGGACCCGGGGATTTCCCATCTCGGTCCTGCTCATGGACATCCCGCTCGCTGACGCCTCTGACGACGCGGCCGTGGCGGCGCTGGGCGAGAAGCTCCTGAGCTTCACCCGGGACATGGATCTGGTCGCCCGGCTGGACGAGTCCAGATTCGTGGCACTCCTCCTTGGGTGCAACGTCCACGGTGGCCGGATCGCGGCTGACCGGATCCTGGAATTCATGGCCCCCTGGCTCCAATCCGTCGGGACCACGATGAACGTCGGGGTGGCCGCCTACACGCAGGAGATGGAGGCGCCCGGCCATCTCATGGCCGCCGCCGAGGCGGCGCTTCGGCACGCCCTGGAAACCCCCGGTCCTTCGGTGGAGACGTAGCCGGGGAGTCGCCCCCACCCGGGCCGCCGACTACAGCTCCCGCCAGTCCTTGTTCAGGACTTCCTCGTAGACCTTGGACTCCATGAACATCTCCACCAGGTCCGGGTCCAGACCCCCCTCGTCCGCCTCCATCTGGAGGATGGAGAGCGCCCGCTCGACCGGCATCGCCTTCTTGTAGGGCCGGTCCGAGGCCGTAAGGGCATCGAAGATGTCCGCCACGGTCATCATGCGGGTCTCGAGGGGGATGTCGTCGGCGGACACGCCCCGGGGATACCCGCGCCCGTTGAGCTTCTCGTGATGGCCCCAGACGATCTCGGCCACCCGGCTGAGGTCGTCGGTCCAGGGGATCTCCATGAGGAAGCTGTACGAGTGATCCACGTGGGACTCGATCTGCTTGCGCTCGTTCTCGTCCAGGTTGCCTTTGGGAATGGAGAGGTAGTGGAGCTCCTCGTCGGTGATGAAGGGATGCTCCTCGCCCGAGGGATCGATGAAGGTCTGCCGATTGATCTCCTGGAGGATCTCGGCGGTCTCGCCGGGCAGTACCCGGGGGGTGTTGGCCTCCATCACGGCCTGGTGGTACTCGTCCAGCCTGTCCCGTCGCTCCCGGATCTCCGCCTCGAGGCCGGTCAGGAACTTGGCGTACGCCTCGCCCCGGCCGTTCTCGTGGAGGTACTCCGCCCGGCGGCGGTGGAACTCTGAGTCCAGGGAGCGCCGCACCAACTCGAAGCGGGCCCGGACCCGGGCGTCGATGACCGGGGGGAGCTTCATGACCTTGACCAGCACCTCCTCTCGCACGCCCACCTTGCCGAAGTCATGGAGGAGCCCCGCGTAGCGGAGCTGCTTCATCTCCTCCTTGGTGTAGCGCACGTCCTTGAACCGTTCCCGTTCCTTCTCCTTGTGAACGACCTCCGCCAGAGCCGTGGTCATGGCCGTCACGCGGACGGAGTGACCCGAGGTGGCCGGATCTCGCTGGTCGATGGCGCCCACCGCCGCCTTGATGAAGCCTTCGAACAGGTTCTCGATGGCTCGGTAGAGCCGCCCGTTCTCGATGGAGACGGCAGCCTGTCCGGCCAGGGACTGGACGATCTCGACCTCTCGCTCGCCGTACGGGAGTACGTGCTCGTCGGCGTCGCTGTCGCACCGGATGATGGCGTCCGTCGTCCGTTTGCGGTTGATGAGCTGCAGGACTCCCACCGTCTTGCCCCGGTGGTCCTTCATGGGAACCACGAGCATGGACTTTGCCCGGTATCCGTGCTCCTTGTCGAAGCCCCGGTTGAAGCTGTAGGGGGCACCCTCCGGGATCTCATACGCGTCGTCGATGACCAGCGGCTCGCCGGTGAGGGCCGCGTAGCCCGCCACGCT
>DASWKP010000281.1:0-2539 GCA_036396575.1 Longimicrobiales bacterium
GGCGTGGCGGCGAAGATCCCTCTCGGGCTGCGCCCCACCCACCTGGCCATGGCCCCCGACGGGAGGTTCGTCTACGCCAGCCTCGAGACCTCCCAGCATGTTGCCGTCATCAACACGGCGACGAACCAGATCGACGCGAAGATCCCCACCGGCCCTGAGCCCCACATCACCTCGGTGTCCCCCGATGGGACGGTCGTCAACGTGGGGGGAGCGGAGTCGCACCAGATCTTCGTGATCGACGCGACGGCGCGCCGCCTGGCGGCTCGGATCCGAGTCGGGTTCCTCCCGCATCTCGCCGTGTTCGCCCCCGACGGCCGGCGCGCGTGGGCCAGCAGCACCGGCTCCAACGGTCTCTCCGTGATCGACACGGCGACCCGCACCGTCGTGGGGACGATCGACCTGGGCACGAATTCCCACGGCATGGCCATCAGCCCGGACGGGGGAACGCTCTACGTGGGCAGCGAGGTGGGGAACAAGGTGCTGGTGGTGGACACGGGGAGCGGGCGGCTGGTCGGGCAGATCCCCGTCGGGCGGATGCCCCACACCATGGTGATCTCCCGCGACGGGGCCTATGTCTACACGGCCGACATGGGATCGAACGCGATTTCCGTCATTTCGACGGCCAAGCGGGCAGTGGTGGCAACGATCCCTGTGGGACAAGCGCCCTCGTCGATCGCCCTCGTGGAGCGCTGACGTGCGCCGACGCCTCCCCGGGATTGCGCTGCTGATCGCGCTCGGCGGTCTGTCACTTCTGCTTACCGGCTTCCTCGTGAGGCCGGGGGGCGGGCGGGAGGTGGAGGTGCCGTTGACGGTTCAGAAGTTCGCCTTCTCTCCTCCGAGGATCAGCGTCGAGGCTGGGGACCGGGTGAGCTTCAGGATCCGCTCCCTTGACATCACGCACGGGTTCGCCGTGGAGGGGACGGGGGTGAACGTTACCGTGCTTCCGGGTCGGGAAACGCGCGTCACCGTCCCGGCCGGGCAGGGAGGGAAGATTCGCTTTCGCTGCTCGGTGATCTGCGGGCCGCTGCACCCGTTCATGGTAGGCGAGATCATCGTCCGCCCCAACCCCTGGCCCCTGTGGGGGGGTGGGCTGGCGCTCCTGGTGGGTTTCCTCGCCTCAGCGGGGATGGCGCGCCCGCCCGGCGGAGCGGACTTGCTCCGGTGGCGTCCTCTCCGCTGGCTGGTTACCCGCCGTTCGTTCCAGTTCGGCCTGATCGCCCCCAATCTCCTGGTCTTCACCCTGATCGTCCTGGCCGGGCTCGTCGGGACGGCGACGGGAGCGATGAATTTCTCCACGATCTTTGTCTGGCTCGCGTGGTGGGGGCTCCTGGTGCTCGTCCTGATTCCGCTCGGCGGGCGGGCCTGGTGCGCCATGTGTCCGATCCCGGCGCCGGGAGAGTGGCTCGCGCGAGGCGCGATCGTCGTGCGGAGAGAGCGTGGCATCGGCCTCGGGCTGGCGTGGCCCAAGCGTCTCCAGAACCTCTGGCCTGCCTTCGGCGGGCTCCTCCTGCTGGTCCTTTTCGGCCTCATCGTGACGACCCGCCCGCTCGTGACGGCGCTCCTCCTCCTCGGCCTCGCCCTCGTCGCGCTGGTGACCCACCTCGTCTTCGAGCGGCGGGTCTTCTGTCGCTACCTCTGCCCTGTGGGAGCGCTGCTCGGGATCTACTCGATGGCTGCTCCACTCGAGCTGCGCGCGCGAGACCTCGACGTCTGCCGGCAGTGCCGCGGGAAGGCGTGCTACCGTGGCGGCGAGGGCTACCCGTGCCCCACCTTCCAGTTCCCCGGCGGCGGGCTCGCGCGGAATACCTACTGCCTCCTCTGCACCGAGTGCCTGAAGGCTTGCCCCTACGACAACCTGACCCTCCGGCTCCGCCCCTTCGGCGCGGACCTTCTGGCCCGGCGGGGGTCGCGGGCCGACGAGGCGTGGGTCGTGCTCCTCCTCCTCGGTACCGCGCTGGCCCACTCGGTGATCAAGCTCGGGCCGTGGGGATGGATCAAGTCTTGGGCGAACTTCGATGGGACCCAGGAGTTCTTCCTGTATGCCGCCCTTTTCCTGGGCGCGGTCCTCGTCGTCCTTCCGACCCTCCACCTCCTGACCGCGTGGCTCTCCCGCGCCCTCGCCGGGGCGTCCGGCGCGCGGCTTGGAACGCTCTTCGTGCGATACGCATACGCCCTGGTTCCTCTGAGCCTCGCGGCGTGGATGGCCTTCACCCTGGCCGTGCTCCTTCCGAACCTGTCCTACATTCCCCGCGTGCTCTCCGACCCGCTCGGCTGGGGTTGGGATCTCTTCGGGACTCGGGAAACGACGTGGACGTGGGTGCCGCTGGGCGCCCTGCCCTGGGCTCAGCTCGCTCTCCTCCTCGTCGGCGTCTGGGGCTCCATCCGCGCGGCCCACGGGATTGCCGGGGAGGCGTTGGGTCCCGCGGCGGCCGGCCGCGGTCTCGTTCCCGTCGGCGCTTTCATCGTGGCCATCGCCTGGGTCTTCGTGGCCCTTTACCTCGGATGATGACGATGAAGCGGATCGAACGAACGGCCCTTG
>DASWKP010000282.1:0-10675 GCA_036396575.1 Longimicrobiales bacterium
GGCAACTACGAGGTGCCCTTGGGCCTGCCCCTGCGCGCGCTCCTGGAGGAGTGGGCGGGTGGGGTCAGCGCGGGGCGCGCGGTCCAGGCCGTCACGATGGCGGGCCTGAGCGGGGGCTTCCTGGCCGGAGACGACCTGGACGTCACGCTGGACGAGCCGTCGATCCGGGCGAAGAAGTCCTTCCTGGGGGCTGGAGGCATCATGGTCTTCGACGACACCCGCGACATGGTGGAGGTGGCGTCCTGGGCCATGGACTTCTTCGCCCACGAGTCGTGCGGGAAGTGCTTTCCGTGCCGCATCGGCACCCGCCGCCTCACGGAGCGCCTCACGGGGGAGGCCGGTCCCTCCGGCCTCGGTGACTGGCTCGACGAAGTGGCGGACCTGGGCGGCACGATGAAGACCACGTCGGCGTGCGGCCTGGGCATGGCCGCTCCATTGATCACGGAGAGCCTCGTCCGGTACTTCCCGGACCAGGTCGAGAGACACGTGCGGGGAGCGACGCATGAGTGACGGTCAGAAACCCACGCTTTTCCTCGACGGCGAGGAGGTCTCCTTCTCACCGGGTGAGACGATCTACCAGGTGGCCGAGCGGAACCGGCGGGAGATCCCGACGCTGTGCTACGACGACCGCCTCGAGCCTTTCGGCGGGTGCAGGCTGTGCATCGTGGACGTGGAGGGCGTGGGCAACCCCGTGGCCTCGTGCACGGCGAAGGCCGCTGGCGGTATGCGGGTCACGACAAAGGGCGGCCGCCTGGACATGCACCGCCGGGTCCTCCTGGAGATGGTGGTCTCGGAGCAGCGGGACGTGGACGTGGACCCGCTGTCCGGGTATGCCTCCCAGGAGCTGGCGGGGCTCGTCGACCGCTACGAGGCGCGCACGGGGCGTTTCAGGGGAGCAATGAGCGGCACGTCCCGGCCGGACGACGCCAACCCCTTCATCCTCCGCGACTACGAGAACTGCATCTCCTGCTACCGCTGCGTGAGGGTGTGCGCCGAGCAGGAGGGCGACTATGCCATCAGCGTCAAGGGTCGGGGCTTCGGCACCCAGATCACCGTGGAGTTCGACGGCATCCTCAAGGACTCGGCGTGCACCTTCTGTGGGCAGTGCGTTCAGACGTGCCCCACCGGAGCCCTGGGGGACCTGAAGGCGCTGAAGAACAAAGACGTGCCCGGGGAGACCGAGCTGACCCGCACGATCTGCCCCTACTGCGGCGTGGGGTGCAGCGTGGACCTCATGACCCGGGGGGAGAAGATCGTGGGGGTGCTCCCGGCCATGGACGGGCCCGCCAACCAGGGGGCCCTGTGCGTGAAGGGCCAGTTCGCCTTCGACTTCGTGCACCACCCGGACCGGCTCACGACACCGCTGGTGCGCAACGACCACGGCCAGCTCGAGCCCGCCACGTGGGACGAGGCGCTGGACAGGGCGGCGGCGGGGCTCCTGGCCGCCGTCAACGAGCACGGGCGGCATTCGCTGTACGCCGTGGCTTCGGGGCGGGCGCCCACCGAGGGGGCCTACCTGATGCAGAAGTTCGTGCGGGCGGGGCTCGGGACGTCCTACATCGACAACTGCAGCCGTGCCTGACACGCTCCCACAGTCGCCGGTCTGGCGGCAACCATCGGACGGGGCGCCATGTCGAACCCGCTGGCCGACATGGACAAACCCGACGTCATCTTCTGCATCGGCACCAATATGACCGAGTGCCACCCCGTGGCCGCCACGCGCCTCAAGAAGGCGCTGGCCCGGGGGGCGAAGATGATCGTGGCGGACCCGAGGCGGATCGCTCTGGCCGACATCTCCGATGTCTACCTGCCCCTGCGCGTCGGCTCGGACGCGGCGCTCCTGCTGGGGATGGCCCACGTCATCGCCCGGGAAGGGCTCGTGGATGAGGCCTTCATAGCGGGTCGTACCGTCGAAGGCGAGGCCTTCCTGGAACACGTGAAGGAGTTCACGCCCGAGTGGGCCGAGACCATCTGCGGCGTGCCCGCGGCGGACATCGAGCGGGCGGCGCTCCTGTACGGACGGGCCGAACGCGGAGCCATCTACTACACGCTCGGCATCACCGAGCACATCTGCGGAGTGGACAACGTCCAGAGCCTGTGCAACCTGGCGCTGATGACCGGCAACATCGGCCGGGAAGGCACGGGCATCAATCCGATGCGGGGCCAGAACAACATCCAGGGCGCCGGCGACGCGGGGGCGCTGCCCAACAACTACGTGGGCTTCCAGCCCGTCACGGATCCCGCGAATCAGGAGAAGTTCGAGAGAGCCTACGGCCGCAAGGTGGACCTGGAGAAGGGCATCACGAAGGTGCGGGCCCTGGAACTCTGCGGTGACACGATCCACGCGATGTTCATCGACGGCGAGAACACGGTCGTGTCGGACCCGGACCGGGCGCACTGCGAACACGCTCTGAAGTCGCTGGACTTCCTCGTGGTCGCGGACCTCTTCCTGACGGAGACCGCGGCGATGGCCGACGTGGTCCTGCCGGTGGCCTCCTGGGGCGAGGTGGACGGCACGTGCACCAACACCGAGCGGCGGATCCAGCGCCTCCGCGCCGCCGTTTCGCCTCCCGGGGAGGCGAAGCCCGATTGGTGGGCGATCGCCGCCCTGGCCCGCCGCATGGGCTTCCCGGGCTTCGAGTATGAAGGGCCCGACGAGGTCTTCAACGAGCTGTGCCGGCTGTCGTTGACGTACCAGGGCGTGAGCTGGGACAAAGTGGAGCACGGCGAGTACCAGTGGCCCATCCCGTTCGACGGGCACCCGGGGACGTTCCGCCTCCACGAGGACGAGTTCCCCAACGGGCGGGGCATCTTCAAGCTCATCCGCTACCGGGACCCCGAGGAAGTGGTGGACGATGACTATCCGGTGTGGCTCACCACGGGACGGCGCCTGCAGTCGTACCACACCCGCACCCAGACCGGGCGCTCCGAAGGCATCGATTACTTCCTTTCCGAGGAAGTGCTGGAAGTGCATCCCGACGACGTGGAGGCCTGGGGTCTGGCCGACGGAGGGCTGGCCCGCCTGGCGAGCCGTCGCGGCGAGGTGCTGGTGAAGGTCCAGGCCAACGCGCGCTCTCCCCGGGGCACCGTGTTCGCGTCCTTCTCCTTCAACGACGTCCCGGTGAACCTCCTCACCGGCGCGGGCTACGACCCCGCCACGGACACGGCGGAACTGAAGGTGTGCCCGGTGAAGGTGGAACCGGCGCCGGCGTCCGGGACGGAAGAGCCCGAGGGCGTGGCGGCGGACTGACGCCGCCGCGTCCCGTCAGGAGCTGAGCCGTCCCCGCCGGAGCAGCTCCTCCTCGAAGGCCACGACCTCGAAGTCGTCCAGGTAGTCGATACGGTTGGGGGCCTGGAGGTAGCGGTGTAGCTCGCCGCTCTCCAGGGCCGGCCGGGCGTCGTCCCCTCCCGGTGCCGGCGTCCCGTCGGCCAGCGCCCGGTCGAAGGCGGCCAGGTCCCGCTCCGAGGCCTCGATGTCGTCGTCCTCGCTGGAATAGACGATCTCGCCCACCTCCTGCCTCTCCAGAGCCAGCTCCTTGCGGGTGCGCTCAGCCGCCAGGAACTGCGTGCGGATGCCCGGGAAGCGGTACTCCACCTCTCCGGTGTCGCCGGGGGCCACCTCTCCGTCGAACTCGGCGGTGAAGCGGACGAGCTCCCCATCCACGGAGCTCCGTTTGACGATGGCCGGGGGCAGCACCGCGGACACGCGCTCCGTCGCCTCGCTGGCCCGGATCGGTTGGGCGCCGTCGCCCACCAGGGACGCCTCGAACACCCTCCCCAGAAGGACCTTCCGCAGGTTGCGCGCCGCGCGTCTGGCGTTGTCCCGCAGGATGGCGAAGCGGCGGGCCAGGGGCACCGCGAAGAAGAGGCCGCTGAAGGCCACGGGCACCCACACCAAGCCGATCCAGGCGGCGGTGCCGGAGAACCCCAGACGGGGGAAGATGAACATGGGCGCGGTGGCGGCGGCCAGGAGGTTGAACCCGTTGATGCCCGCCACCAAAGCGTTGGCCCGGCCGCTGTTGCCCGTCACGGACCGGGGATGCTCCAGGCGACGCCAGGCGGGATCCGGCTGACGCTCGCGCACGCGGCCGTGTGCGCTCACCATGAGCTCGGGAAAGACGTAGGTGAGGACGCCTTCGTCGGACACCTTCACGTCGCCGCCATGCGTAGCCATGAGGCGCGCCATCTCCTCCTCGGCCTCGTGGAGGGGGAGCCCCGTGTGCTGCACGAGCTCGGCGGCGGTGAGCACGCCCTGGCGGGAACGGATCAGGCGCAGCGCGCTCCGGTCCTTCTGCTCCCGGGTGGGCTGAGGCTCGTCGGGGCCGAACACGAAGGCGAAGACCTTCTTGTAGAAGGGCACCTTGGGCTTGCCGCCCGGCCCCTCCATGCGCTGCTCCCAACGGTGTCCGTAGTACGGCCGTCCCCAGCGCCAGTCCGGCGTCCAGAAGAGGTACCAGAACCAGAAGGAGGGGAAGTGCCCGTGCCCGTGGCGCCGGGGTCCGTCCCCACCGCCCCAGCCACCGCCGTCGTCGTCCCGATTCGCGAAGATCGCGGCGATGAGCAGCGCCACGAACAGAACGAAGTAGACGACCAGCATGAGGACGATCCAGACCTTGAACGCCTTGGTGAAGACGCTCCAGGCGGTGCGCTTGATGCGCTCCCACAGGGGCTCGGCGTCCCGCTTGATGAAGCTGGGGTCGAACGAGTAGACCAGCGTGCCCGCCTCTCCGACCGCCAGGTGCCCGCGACGGTCCTCGAGGAGGTCCCGTAGCGAGGCTTCCACGTCGTTCTGGGGGAGGCCGGTGTCGGCCACCACGTCGCCCAGGGTGGCGCGGCCACCCAGCTTGCGCAGGGCGGTGAGGACGGGGCGGGTGCGGGCGGAGACGGTCTCTTGGGCGGGTTGGAGCATGGGTCGGTCTGGCTATCTCTCGGGACGACTCCCGGGGGGCCGGGAAGCTCTGTGCGGTCTACCCGGCGATACGCCGAGCGGGTCCGCGGCCTTCGGGCGCCCCGCGTCGGCGGGCGCCGAGCCGGCCTCGCGCTCGCGCGGCGATCAGCCGCCCCCGCCGACCCAGTTGTACGGGTAGAGGCGCACGCGCTCCACCTCGAGCTCGTCCTCGACCAGGCCCACGACGTGCCGGTCTGAGACGCTCAGGATCTCCAGGTCCCAGGGCGTGCGCACGGTTCCGATGACGATGCCGTCGCTGCCGAATACGTACCAGACATCCTGTCCCGCCTCGTCCTCCCAGCGCGGGCGGTACGCCTCCATCCAGACCAGGCCGGCGTCGGTCACGACCACGCGGTCGAAGGCTGGGGCTGTCGCCTTGCGGGGCATGGCGTCCCACAGGTTCTCCATGATGGTCCTGAAGTCCGGCGGAGCGTCGTAGCTCGACAGGAACCGGTCGCGGACCCGTTGAAAGTCGGCCTCGGACACGGGCAGGGGCGCCCGGGGCTGGCGGGCCACCTGGGCCAGGGAGCCGTCCAGGTCCACCCAGCGGAGAGCGAGGTCCTCGGTGGCGGCCAGGAGCAGCCGGCCTCCGGCCGCCCGGCTCTCCTGATTGGCGCCGAAAGCCACCGCCATGGAGACCGACATGCCTTCCCTGCTCAGGCTCATGTACTCCCGGCCGGGAAAGGCCCCCAGCGAGTGGGCCGACTGGCCGTCGGCAGCCAACCGGTAGTGGCGCACCGTCACCCGGTGGTGGCCGGAGGCCCCCGCTTCGTCCGGATCGTACCCCGTCACCAGAAAGCTGCCGTCCTCGAAGACCCCCCGGACCGACGGCCGGTAGATGTCCGTGCCCTGACGCAGGTCCAGGGAGCGGGAGAAGGTCCCGCCAGCGTCAAACAGAGAGAGGCGGCTCACCTCGGAGTCCCACACGGCGATGGAGTCCCCCACCGCGAAGGGCCAGGCCCCGGCGAGGCGCCGGAACTCTCCGGGACCGTCCCCTTCGGTGCCGAAGGAGACCAGGTGTCCGCCATCAGGGCCGTACGCGCGGAGCTCGAACGTGCCGGCGTTGGCGACGACCAGGCGGCCGTCGGGCAGCAGGAACGCCGACACCACCTGAAAGAGCTGGTAGGCCGCGTCCCCTTCCACGACGCCGATCTCCACTTCGGGCTCGGCGGCCAGGACGAGCACGGTGCCCAGGGCGTCCGCGGGCGGGTTGACCACCACCCGCACTCCGGCGGAGTCGGTGACGGTGGCTCCAGGGGCGGGAGCCTCCTCAGAGCACGCCGTCAGCCACGCCCCCGGCGCGAAGCAGAGGGCGGCGATCCACCGGGGTCCGGGCTTGGGCCAGCTCAGGAATAACTTGCTGCATTCGGCCGCCGCTGCATCCACTGTGGCTACGTTGCACCTCCTTGAAATAGCGTTGCTATTCCTACGTCGGCGCGCCTTGCCACAGCGGCGCATCGACGCCCTCGGTGCTACCAAGTTATTCCTGAGCGGGCCCTTAAGCCCGCATTCTCGAGGATGATGTCAAGGCTGCGCGTCCCTCCTGAGCCCGTCGAGTAGCTCGGTCATGGCTTCGCGACCGGGGACGGTCGCGAACTCGTCACACCACCGGGCGAGGTACCGCCAGTCCAGGACGGGGCCGTTCCGGCGCACCACTCCGGCGGCGTCCTCGATATCCCGGGGGCGCGCGGCGAAAAGTTTGTGGATGATCAGATCCTCGGCGGTGGCGAAGGGCACCTCAGCGCCCCCCACGGTCACGCGCACCGCGCGCGCGATGGCCTGCCCCTCGTACGGTGTCGTGGAGAAGATCAGGTCGACGCGGATGCCGGTGGTCGGATCCTCGGCCGGGAGGACGAAGGTGCTCCGCACGAAGGCGTCCACGTTCTCCGGCAACGGGATCAGTCCCAGCTCCCGGCAGGCCTTCAGCACCTCGGGCAGGTGGTCCGGACCCACGCCCAGGGTGACGTCGATGTCCCGGGTGAGGCGCGCGTCACCGTGCAGCAAAACGGCCTGACCGCCGATGAGCATGAACGGCAGGTCGCGGCCGTCCAGGGCCTCGGTGAGTCGGGCCAGCAGGCCCGGGAAGTCAGGCGTCGGGGGGGAGGCCATTCACCGCCCGTGCTACGGCGAGGTCCGGCTCCAGGTCCTCCCGCCAGTCTCCGGGGAAGTTCGGGTCGAGGAGTCTCGCCTCGCACCAGAGCGCGGTGAACATCTCGAGCGCCCGGTCATGGGGCAGGTCCCGCTCGAGGGCGTACCACCGCTCGAAGCGGGCCAGCTCGGGAGTGGCTCGGATCATGCCACCTCATCGGATCAGGGAACGGTACGGCCTGGGAGGGCAACATGCGGCCCCCTCCGCGGTAATCGCCAGTCGGCGACACATCCGTCATGCGTGACGGGGCGATGCGCCCGCGGTGCGCGGGCGTGTAGTGTCACCCCGCCGCACCGCTCACCAGGGAGGGTGCATCGATGACATCGGCAGACGCGAAAGGGCTCCTGGCCAGGGTCCCTCTGGTGGACGGACACAACGACCTCCCCCATGTCATCCGCGAGATGGCGGGGGGGGACGTGGCGGAGTACGGCCTGACGGGGCGGACGCGGGGGCACACGGACCTGCCCCGGCTGCGGGCCGGGGGGGTGGGCGCCCAGTTCTGGGCGGTCTTCGTGCCCTGCGACCACGCCGGCTCGGCCACGGAGCCGCCGGTCGGGGCCGCCCGCTTCGCCCTGCAGCAGCTCGACATCGTGGCGGACATGCACCGCCTCCACGCCGACGTGCTCCAGCCCGCGTGGTCCGCGGCCGACGTGGAGCTGGCCTTCGCGCGCGGGCGCATCGCGTCGCTCATCGGCGTCGAGGGCGGCCACGCCATCGAGGACTCCCTCGCGCTGGTGCGCGCCTTCCATCGCCTGGGGGCGCGTTATCTGACCCTGACCCACAATTGCACCATCCGTTGGGCCGACTCCGCCACGGACGAGGCGGTCCACGGAGGGCTCACCGGCTTCGGCCGGGATGTGGTGAGAGAGCTGAACCGCCTGGGCATGATGGTGGACCTGTCCCACACATCGCCCGACGTCATGCGGGACGCGATCGAGGTGAGCCAGGCGCCGGTGGTCTTCACGCACGCGTGCGCCAGGGCCGTGACCGACCATCCCCGGAACGTCCCCGACGACGTGCTGGTGCGGGTCCGGGAGACCGGCGGCATCGTCATGGCCACCTTCGTGCCCGAGTTCGTGTCCGACGCCGTCCGCACCTGGGATGGCCTCGACGCGGACGCGCCGCTCGCCACCCTGGCCGACGTGGCGGACCACCTGGATCATTTGAAGGCCGTGGCCGGCCCGGAGCACGTCGGATTGGGCGGAGACTTCGACGGCACGCCCCGCCTGCCGGCGGGTCTGGAGGACGTGTCCCGCTATCCGGCGCTGCTGGATGAGCTGGCGTCCCGGGGCTGGACCGGACCCGAGTTGGAGGGCCTTGTGGGCCGGAACGCGCTACGCGTGATGCGGAGGGCGGAGGAGGTGGGCGAGCGGCTCCGGCGCTCCGTGGGTCACGGCGTCCAGCGCGGCCCGTAGCGCCGAAACCCCCCGCCGGATCCGCTCCGGCGTCAGGGACGCGTACCCCAGGACGAGCCCCGCGCGCTCCGGCGGCTCCAGGTAGTAGGGCGCGACCGCGTAAAGGCCGACGCCCCGCAGGGCGCCCTCTTCGACGACCGCCCCGACGCGGTCCGCCGGGAGCTCGTCCAGCCACACCACGACGTGCATGCCCGCGTCGGCCCCCTCCACCCGGACGCGACCCGCCAGCTCGCGGTCCAGCGCGTCCAGGAGGGCTCCCCGTCTCTCTCCCAGGGACCGGCGCGTACGCCGCAGGTGGCGCTCGAAATGACCCTCCCCGATGAAGATGGCCAGGGCTTCCTGCTCCAGCGTGGGGGAGTGGCGGTCGGTCAGCCACTTGGCGGCGGCGAAGGTCTCCACCCACGCCTCGGGGAGGACGAGGTATCCCGCGCGCAGGGCGGGGAAGAGCACCTTGGACAGGGTCCCCAGGTAGAGGATCCGCCCCTCCCGGTCCAGCGCCTGGACGGCCTCCACCGGGGCCCCCACGTGGCGGTACTCGCTGTCGTAGTCGTCCTCCACGACCACGGCGTCCTCCCTGGAGGCCCACGCCAGCAGCTCCAGGCGGCGCCGCAGAGGGAGCACGCCTCCGAGCGGGAACTGGTGGGAGGGGGTCACGTACGCCATGCGCGCTCCGCCGGGCAGCCCTTCGGTGACCAGGCCCTGGTCGTCGACCCGGGTGGGGACGAGTCGGCCCCCCGCCGCCTGGAAGACCTGCCTCGCCCCCTGGTAGTGGGGTTCCTCCAGCAGGACGGCGTCACCGGGCGCCAGCACCACGCGGGCCACCAGGTCGAGGGCCTGTTGCGAGCCCGTGACCAGGACGATGCGCTCGGCCTCGGTGACCACGGCCCGGCTCCTGGCCAGGTGCGCGGCCAGTGCCTCTCGCAGACGAGGTGAACCCCTGGGGTCTCCGTACCCCGTGCGAAGCTCCTTTCCGGCTCTGGACAGGGCCCTGCGCCAGGCTCGGGACGGGAAGCCCTCCGGGCTCGGACGGCCGTAGCGGAAGTCGAGGCGCAGGCCCGTGTCGCGGCCGGTGTGACGCCGCAGCTTCGTAACCGCGGCGGCCCACGCGGACGGGCGGGGCTTAGCGGCGACGCCGGCCGGCCCTCCAGGGAGAGGCTCTTCGTTCCCCCAGGACTTCGACGTGCCCGACGGGAGGCCCTCCGCCACGAAGGTGCCGGCTCCAACCCGGGCAGTGAGGTATCCCTCAGCCAGGAGGCGGTCGTATGCCTGGATCACCACCGTCCGGGAGACGCCCAGCTCCTCGGCCAGGCCCCGGGTCGACGGAAGGCGCTCACCGGCGCGAGCGCGTCCGGACAGGACCGCGCCCCGCACCTCCTGGTAGAGACGCTCGTGGAGCGGGCCGCTCCCTCGGAGTCGGATCAGCACCTGGATCCTCCTCGCCGGCCCGCCCGACCGGTGGCGAGGAGCCAGCGCTGATTGGTATGGATGTTCGTGCTGAGAATGGATCTAGCACCCATACCATTCGAGCGCTAGCGTGGTGGTGCGGTCGTGACAGCGCGAGCGACGACACGCCGGATCCCACGCACGGAGGAAGCCCATGAGCGCCCGCCCCGACCCCTTTCCCAGGCTCATCGCGGGGCCCGAGATCCAACATCGGAAGCTGTTCCAGGAGAGGTACGGCCTGGAGCGCGAGGGGTGAGGCCGGACGAGTTGGTGGCGGTGCGCCGCCGCGACCGCGCCCAGGACGACGACTGGATCCGGGCCTTCCTGAGGGCGGCGCCCTTCGGCTTCCTGGCCACCGTGGCCGAGGGACGCCCCTTCCTCAACGGCAATATCTTCGTGTACGAGGAGGGCGCTCACGCCCTGTATTTCCACACTGGGCGCACCGGCCGCACCCGGTCGAACCTGGAGGCGCCGTCCCCGGTGACCTTCTCCGCCGGGGTGATGGGCAGGCTGCTCCCGGCCGACGAGGCCCTGGAGTTCAGCGTGGAGTACGCCTCGGTCGTGGTGTTCGGCCAGGGCCGCGTGGTGACCGACGAGGACGAGGCCTACCGGGCGCTACAGCTCCTCCTCGACAAGTATGCCCCGCATCTCCGTCCGGGCAGAGACTATCGGGCCACGACGCCGGAGGAGCTGAAGCGCACCTCGGTCTTCCGGGTGGAC
>DASWKP010000283.1:0-3272 GCA_036396575.1 Longimicrobiales bacterium
GCCCCCGGCGCACGCTCCCGGCCCGTCCGCCCCCCGTCACCCCTCCCGGTGCGCGCCCGTCTTCTTCAGGATGTCCTCCATCAGGCACCAGCGCGTGAACGACGACTGGATGAGGTTCACGCCCACGAAGGCGGTGAAGAGCAGCCACCAGGGGCTTACCCACACGGTCAGGGCCAGGGACGCCAGGATGAAGCTCCCGGCGATGAGTCGGATCTTGTGGTGAAGGCTCATGATTCGATTCCTCCTTGATGGGTTGATTGGCCGGTGCCCGCCTCCCCCGAGCGCACCACCGCCTCGACGTCGAGTTGGAGGGCGTGAACGGGATGGCGCGGGTCCTGGCAGCCGGCGCATGCGCGTACGACCTCCATGAGGTCGTGGGCCCGCTCGGCGGGCACCGCCGTGACGATCATGCGGGACCGGTAGGGCGCGACGTGCCCGTACCAGCCGGGGCGCCCCTCACCGTGCCCTTCGACGGATAGCTCGCTGAAAGCAACCACCGAGTGCTCTTCCAGGAGCCGGCGGAGCGAGGGGGCGTCGTCCTCGAGGACGAACAGGACGATGAGCTTCATGGTTCGTTCTCAGCCTTCCTAGCCGCGACCGCCCGGGAGGGCCGCCTCGGCATGGGGTTCGGGGTTGTCCTGAGGGGTGCGCACCAGGGAGCGCCGCCCCGCCGACTCGACGGGCGCCGACCCGGTTGAGTCCTCCGCATCCCCTCCCCTGCGCAGCAGGAAGTAGATGCCGGGCACGACGACGAGCGTCAGGACCGTCGAGGCCACGGCCCCGGCGATGAGGGACACGGCCAGGCCCTGGAAGATGGGGTCGAAAAGGATGACCACCGCGCCGATGACGACGGTCCCCGCCGTCAGGGCGATCGGCCGGGTGCGCACCGCGCCCGCCTCGATGACGGCGGTGCGGAGCGGCACCCCCTGGTGCAGTCGGGCCTCCAGGTAGTCGATCAGCAGGATGCCGTTCCGCACCATGATGCCCGCCAGGGCGATCATCCCGATCATGGAGGTCGCGGTGAAGAAGGCCCCCGCCATCCAGTGGCCCGGGGCGATGCCCACCAGCGTCAGCGGGATGGCCGCCATCATGACCAGGGGGGTCGTGAACGACCCGAACCAGGCCACGATCAGGACGTAGATCAGCAGAAGCGCGCCGGCAAAGGCGATCCCCAGGTCCCGGAAGACCTCGTAGGTGATCTGCCACTCGCCGTCCCACTTGACCACCGGGTCGGCCACCAGATGGGGCTGCCCGCGGAAGAGCTGCGCCGGGGCGCCGCCGGACGCGAGCTGGATGCCAGCCAGATCCTCCTTGAGGTCCAGGATGGCGTAGACGGGGCTCTCGGCCTCGCCCGCCACCTCGGCGGTGACGTACACCACCCGCGCGCCGTTCTTGCGGTCGATGACCTGGGGGGTGGTGGAGCGGGTGACGCGGACCATCTCGCTCACGGGCACCATGTCTCCCGAAAGGGATGTGACGTGCAGGCCGCCCAGGCGGTCTTCGCCGGAGCGGGCCTCCTCGGCGAGGCGTACGCGCACAGGGACCGAGGTGCGGGCATCCGGAGCGGACAGCCGGGTGACGGGCGCGCCGGCGAGGCCCGCCTGGAGAGCGCCCACGATCCGGGCCTTGGGCACGCCCGCCAGGGCCGCGCGGTCCGCGTCCACCTGAAAGCGGAGCTGGGTCTGGGGCGACGTGCGGGACCAGTCCACGTCCACCACGCTGGGGTGGCTCTCGAAGCGGGCGAGCACCTCCTGGGCCACCCGCGCGCGCTCGCCGTCGTCCTGGCCGTAGACCTCGGCCACCAGAGTCGACAGGACCGGCGGGCCCGGGGGCACCTCGACGACCTTGGCCCGCACGTCCAGAGGCGACAGCGCCGCTACCGAGTCAACCAGGCGACGGACCCGTCCCGCCACTTCGTGGCTCTGGGCGCGCCGTTCGCCTTTGCCGATGAGGTTGACCTGGAGGTCCGCCACATGCGCGCCCCGGCGCAGGTAGTAGTGGCGGATCATGCCGTTGAAGTTGAAGGGGGCCGCCGTGCCCGCGTAGAGCTGTACGTCGCTCACCTCGGGGACGGTCACCACCGCCCGGGCCAGGTCCTGCGCCAGGGCCACGGTGCCTTCCAGGGAGGTCCCCTCGGGCACGTCCACGATGACCTGCATCTCGTTCTTGTCGTCGAACGGGAGCATCTTCACGGACACGGCGCGGGTCAGAAACATGGACCCGGCGGCCAGGAGGAGAACGGTCACGCCTCCGAGCACCCACCACATCCTGGACGGTCGGTCCAGGAGGGGGTCCATGACCTTCTTGTAGAGCCGGTAGACCTTCGTCCTGTCGAGGACGTACTCCTCGCCTTCGCGGCCCTCGTGGGTGCCCTTCAGGAGACGGAAGGCCAGCCATGGCGTGATGACCAGGGCCACGCCCAGGCTGAAGAGCATGGCCACCGTGGCGCCGATCGGCATGGGGCTCATGTACGGGCCCATGAGGCCCGACACGAAGAGCATGGGCAGCACCGCGGCGATGACCGTGAGGGTGGCCAGGATGGTGGGGTTGCCCACCTCGTCCACGGCGGCCCGCGCCGCGGCCCGCAGGGGCCGGTCCCGCATGGCGAAATGCCGCTCCATGTTCTCCGCCACGATGATGGAGTCGTCGATGACGATCCCCGTGACGAAGATCAGGGCGAAGAGCGTCACCCGGTTCAGCGTGTAGCCGAAGATCTGGTAGACGAAGAGCGTCAGCGCGAAGGTCACCGGAACGGCCATCATCACCACCACGGCGCTCCGCCACCCCATGGTCAGCGCCACCACCAGGCCCACAGCCAGAATGGCCATGAGGAGGTGCTCCTGCAGGGTGACCACCTTGTCCCGGGCCGTCTCCCCGTAGTTCCGTGTGACGCGGACCTCCACGTCCCCGGGGAGGAGGGTGCCCTTCAGGTGGTGGATCTTCTCCTCCAGGGAGCGGCCCACGGCGGTGGCATCGGCGCCGGGGCGCTTGCTTACCGCCACCGTCACGAGAGGCGCCCACTCGCCGGGGGCCTCGGTGTGGAAGGCGTAGCTGTCCACCTCGCCGGGGCCGTCGACGACGAGTGCCACGTCGCCCACGGTGACGAGCTGGCCGTCCCGGACGTCCAGGACCACGGACGCCACGTCCTGGGCGCTCTCCAGGAAGGGCCCCGCAGCCACGCGGATCACCTCGCCGGCCCGGACGAACTCACCCACCTGGGCGCGCACGTTGGCTTCGGCCAGGCGCTGGCCCACCAGGGCCGGGTCCACGCC
>DASWKP010000284.1:0-18710 GCA_036396575.1 Longimicrobiales bacterium
GTTACCGGGAGCGGATCTTCCGCTTCCTGGTCAACGCCCGCACCGGCGAGGTGCAGGGCGAGCGTCCGTGGAGCTGGGTGAAGATCACCGCCACGGCCATCGTCGTGGCGGCCATCATCGCGGCGGTCGCCTACTTCACGAACCGGTAGCGCCGACGAGCCGGCGTCGCGCTCCGGGGGTGCGTTTGCCGCCGTCGCCCCTGGGGTACCGATCTGGCTTGCTCGCGACATCGTTTGTCGCGGAATGATCCATTGCGCCACCTTCCGAGCATGAGGACTCCCGCGAAAGCCGCGCCCGACGGCACGCTGTCGGTCTCCGAGGGCCTCCCGTCGGCTGTCGGCCATCTTCGGACCATTCGCACGGCAATCAGGTCCGACCGTGCGGTGGCCGGCCTGCTGGGGGTGTCCCCCTCCCAGATCGCGCGGTGACGGCAGGGCCATGCGCCGGACCCGGAAAACGCCCACCGCTTGCGAAGCCCGGGCTCATCGACCTCTGTGATCCCAAGTCGTTGGTGGAGATCGGATGGCCCCCCGATGTCGTCGCATCGAGGCACCGCGACGTGACGCAGCCCGTTGCCGAGTCGGCCTGGGAGGCCGGCCACGGCGGACTGCGGTGGTGGTCCGCCTTCGGGGGGGGACCGCACACCGTGGTGCTGTTCATGGACCGAATGGAGGGGCGGGTGACCTTCGGGGCGTCGGAGCCGTTGACGCTGGAGTCGGCCCCGCTACGGACCGCCGCGGCGGATCTGCTGGGCGTGACCGTGCTGGCGAGCTAGCCCTGCCCGGCTGGTGGAACGGGGCCTGCCCGGTTCGGTCGGCGACCGCCTCGTCCGGCGTCGCGGGCGACGAAATACCGCACAATCGCCCTTCCGTTTCGCGCGTTTGTCCGAATGTCGCCGCTATACGGTGAAGATCCGTACAATCGGGGGGGAGCGGTCGCGGCGTTTGTGGCCCTGGACCCCGCTCTGCGATGAAGATCTGACAGACGCCTTTCGGAAGACCGCGATTGTGCGGTTGACGTCGGTATGCGGCCCCGCCGGGCGTCCGGGCCGGCCGGCCCACGATCGCTCGGGATGGCTCTCCTAACGCCCGAACGGCCTCCGGCTTCCCCAGATCGTCTTCCGGCATACCTCGATCACGCTGACCATGGAGTGGCCGCTCTTCCCGAGGTCGTTGTCCATGGTGATGGTATGGGATCCGTAGTGGATGCCCACTTTGCTGATCGGGTCGTTGGGCAGTCGGTAGTTGTAGCCCGTGGCGGCGGACCTGAAGCTGGCCTCCCAGGTGCGGAAGGCCTTCTGGGGCGAGTGGAAAAAGGCCAGCTTGGTGCCCTGGATTCCCGTGTAGGCGCCGGGAGCGTTGAACGTGACGAAGTTCTCCTTCGTCCAATAGGCGATGTGCTGGGTGAGGGCCCCTCCCAGGGAGTGGCCGCAGATGGTCGTGGTGCCGCAGTGCTGGCCCAGGGAGTGCTCCTGGGCGGCCTTGAAGAGGTCCCGGGCCGCGCTGCTCTGACGGGGCATGTCCCCGAGGATGCGGAGGTCCGCCGTCACGTCCTGGATTGCGTCCACCACACCGCTCTTGATCTCCGTCCCGGCGAAAGCCACCACAAGCTCGCCGCCCCGCGCGAACGCCGCGCCCTTGAAGCCGCCCACCCCCGTGGATGTCTCCACGAGCGTCCAACTCTCGGGTGGCTTCAGGGAGGAGCCGGAGCCTGCCTGATAGGCGGCGTCGGCAAGCAGGGCGTACTCCAGGACGGTGGCCAAGAGGTGCTCCAGGTCTGGGGGGCCGGGGCGAGGCGTCGGTCATTCTACCGCCGCCGGCCCCGCGGGGGGAGGGCCTGCCCCGATCCTCCCTGAACATCTAGCTTCCAGGGACCCTCCCCAATGGACACTTCGGAGGCGTGATCGTGACCCAGACCGGGACCCTGCTCCTCAGCCGAGCGGACGTGGCCTCCCTCCTCGGCCTGCGCGACTACATCGATGCGGTGGAGGAGGCCTTCGCGGCGCACGCCCGGGGGGAGACGCTGGCTCCGGGGCTCCTCCACGCCGACGCCCCCGAGGGGGAGTTCCACATCAAGACCGGGGGCCTGGCCCGATCCCGGGCCTACTTCTGCCTCAAGGCCAACGCTGGCTTCTACCAGAACCGGGCGCGCTTCGGCATACCCAATATCCAGGGGATGATCGTCCTCTACGACGCCGGCAACGGCTACCCGCTGGCTCTCATGGACTCCATCGAGATCACCGTGAACCGAACGGGAGCCGCCACGGCGGTGGCGGCCCGTCGCCTGGCGCGGCCCGAGTCCCGGGTGGCCACGATCTGCGGGTGTGGCACCCAGGGGCGCATCCAGCTCCGGGCGCTCCGGGAGGTCCTGCCCATCGAGGAGGTCTTCGCCTACGACCGGGATGAGTCGGCCGCCGCGAGCTTTGCGGAGGAGATGACGGAGGCGCTGGGGATCGCCGTCATGCCCGTGGCGTGCGCCGCGGAGGGCACGAGCAGGAGCGACGTGGTGGTGACGTGCACGACCTCGCGGATTCCCTTCCTGGCTGCCGAGGACGTCAGGCCCGGGACCTTCGTGGCGGCCATGGGGGCCGACAGCCCGAACAAGGCCGAGTTGGAGCCGGCGCTCCTCGCGTCCAGCACCGTGGTGGTGGACATCCTGGAGCAGTGCCGGCGCGTCGGGGAGCTTCACCACGCCCTGGCGGCGGGCCTCATGACCGTGGACCGGGTCCACGCTGAGCTGGGGGATGTCGTCGTCGGGGCCAGGCCGGGGCGCACGTCGGAGGACGAGATCATCGTCTTCGACGCCACGGGCACCGGGCTTCAGGACGCCGCCAGCGGGGCAGCAGTCTACGAGCGAGCCCTGGAGGTCGGAAGAGGAACCTACTTCGACTTCTTCGCGGGATAGCGGACGCTACCCGGCCGGACCCCCGCCCACATGCCGGATCGGCCGGCGCCGACTACCCCCCGGGGTGGGCGTAGTAGACCTTCGCGACCATGCGCCAGCCCTCCGGAAAGCGGTACAGGCTGATGTAATCGGTGAAGATCTGGGCGCCGTCCCGGTAGATCGCGACCTCGGCCACCGCCGCGTTGCCGGACAGCATGACCGTGGGCACCTCGCCGCGGACCGGGTTGGCCGGCGCGGTGCCCTCCTCCGGGAGCCTGGCAATCCAGTCCTCGATGGTCACGTCCGTCATCGTCCCGTCCGCGCGCAACACCTTCATGACGAAGCCCGGATGGAAGCCGGCTCGGATGACGCCCCGGTCTCCGTTCCCGTGGATTCCGCTCACGTAGGCGCCCAGGACGACTTCGCGAATGGCCTCCCGGTCGTTGTCAGCCGCCTGCTGGGCCAGGGCCGGCGTCGCCGCGCCCACGGATATCATCGTGACCGCCAGCGCCAGCGCCACTGCGAACCCCGTCCGTCCGCCCCGCTCATGCCCACCCACTCCTCGAATCATCTTCCTCTCCTCCTCCCCGTTCGTGACGTGCGAGCGGCCCGCCCCGACGGGGCTGGCGCTGAACCCGCGCCTTCGACTCAGGACGATAGTAGGCGCCTCACGTCCGGGCCACCAGAATACTCTGGATCTGAGTCACGGCCCGGCGCTCCAGATCGGCAACTCCCTCCAGAAGAGCCGCCTGCTCCCGGCGCCGTTCCCGGCTCCAGGCCGAGGCCGACTCGAGTTGTTGGGGCCATGGGAACGTGTTCCACCCCGCGGTGAGGGCGTCCGTGATATCGCCATAGGTGCTCGCGGCCTCGGCGAGACGCGTGCCGACATCGGGGGGCAGGCGCGAAGCCAGGCTCCGCAGATACTCGGTCGCGCATCGCCGGGCGTCCACGAGGCAGTAGTAGATGTGCGCATTCCCCAGCACTACGGCGCCCGCCTCGACGTCTTCCCGGTTCAGCAGCGCATCGTCGAGCAGGTCCCCTATCCACCGCCGATAGCCCGCGAGGCCCGTCAGGTAGCCGTCGCCGTGCTCCTCGTCGCTGGAGGCCGATTCCACGGCCGCCGACAGCGACGCCCACAGCGCCTCCCGGCTCGCCTCGTGGGGCATCCCCTCCGGGAACGCGAACATCCAGGGCCAGTGCTCGAGCGGGGCGGGCTCATCGCCCTGGCCGCTGTACGGGTGGCGGGCGAGGATTGCGAGGTCCGGGAGCGTGTATCCCACGGCGAGACCCGTCTCCTCCTCCTCCAGGAGCACGGGGCGGCCTTCGTCGATGCTCGCCCGGATCATGCCCCGGATCTCCTGGACGGCGTCCTCGTCATCCTGCGGGCAGGAGCGCCCCCGGAACTCGAAGCCGAAGGCGTGCTGGGCCACCGCCCCACAGTCGAAGCCCAGGTGGGGATGAGGGGAGCTGGGACACAGGTTGGCTCCCACCTGGATGCGGAAGGCGGCGGATGACACGCCCATGATCTCCACGTAGCTCAGGCCAGCGCCGAGCGCCCGGGCCGCGATGGACCAGGACTTGAACACGGTGTTGGGGTGCTCCAGGGGGGGCGGGTACAACTCATCCAGGTCGAGCCACACCCGCCGCTCGTTACGCTTGATCAACGACACGGATCTATCTCCTGTTCAGGGCTCCAGGCCCAGGCGCGTCCCGGAGGATCCGCACCGGGATGCGCTCCAAGTGGGTTGGCGGCCCTGATCACGACCGGTCCCCGGACGAAGGAATCAGGCGGGAGGGGTCGCCGGACCCTACCCACACGGAGCGTCGGGATCAAGGGAGCGCCGACCCCGCGCGATCTCGCGCTCGCCCCCACGGCGTGGCATGTTGGGCCGCAATGGACCTCCCGCGCTGAGAGCCCGTCGATCTGGAGGTGAAACGGGGTGATCACCACGAAGTTGCGCCCTTTCGGCACGACCATCTTCGCCGAGATGACCGCGCTCGCCCAACAGCACGGCGCCATCAACCTCGCCCAGGGCTTCCCTGACTTCGAGGGCCCGCCCGAGATCGTGGACGCGGCCGTCCGGGCGCTCCGCTCGGGAGACAACCAGTACGCTCGCTCCCGGGGCCATCCGGAGCTGGTCCGGGCCATCGCCGAGGCCCAGGCGAGGCACTACGGGCTGGAGTACGATCCGATGGAGGAGGTGGTGGTCTTCTCCGGCGCCACCGAGGGGATCGCAGCGTCCATGCTGGGCCTGCTGGAGCCGGGCGACGAGGTCATCCTCCTGGAGCCGTTCTACGACAGCTACCCTCCGGGGCTTGCTCTGTCGGGCGCCGTACCCCGCTTCCTGACCCTGCGCTTTCCGGACTTCGCGCTGGACGGAGACGCGCTGCGGGCGCTGGTCACGGAGCGCACCCGCATGATCGTGCTGAACACCCCCATGAACCCCACCGGAAAGGTCTTCACTACCGATGAGCTGGACGTCGTCGCGGGAGTGTGCCGGGAGCACGACCTGATCGCCCTCACCGATGAGGTCTACGAGCACCTGGTCTTCGACGGCGCGGAGCATGTGCCCCTGGCGGCCCGGCCGGGGATGCGCGAGCGGACCCTGACCCTGTCCAGCGCAGGAAAGACGTACTCCTTCACCGGATGGAAGATCGGCTGGGGGACCGGGCCCAGGGAGCTGGTCGACGGGGCACAGGCGGCGCACCAGTTCCTCACCTATGCCATCGCGACGCCCCTCCAGGTGGCGGTGGCCTACGCCCTGCGGCACCACTCCGGTGACTACCTGACGCGGTTCCGGGAGGAGTACGCGGCCCGGCGGGACTTCCTGGCGGGGGCCCTGGCGGAGGCTGGCTTCCGCGTGACCGTACCCCGCGGGACGTACTTCATCCTGGCCGGCTTTCAGGACCTCTTCCCGGGAGATGACCGGGAGTTCGCGTACTGGCTCACCAGGGAGCATGGGGTGGCGTCGCTGCCGCCGTCGTCGTTCTATGCCGCGGACGTGGAGGAAGGCAGGAGGCTGACGCGCTTTGCCTTTTGCAAGCGCATGGAAACGTTGGAGGCCGCGGTGGAACGGCTGCGCGGGATGGCGTGATGAGAGTCGCCGGCGTCCAGATGGACATCGCATGGGAGGACCCGCCGGAGAACTTCCGCCGGGCCGCGATCCTGGCCGAGCGGGCCGTGGCCGAGGGCGCCCGCCTCGTAGTCCTCCCGGAGATGTTCGCCACCGGCTTCTCCATGAACGCCGCCCTCGTCTCGGGTTTCGCCGGAGATGCGAAGGCGTTCCTGTCCGGGCTGGCGTCGCGCCTGTCTGCCTGGGTGCTCGGCGGCTACGGCGAGCCGGGGGAGCCCCGGCCCGCCAACGCGTGCTCCATCTTCGATCCGGCGGGTGAGGAGGTCCTCCACTTCCGGAAGCTGCACCTCTTCACCCTGTCGGGAGAGGACCGGCACTACGCGCCCGGCGATTCGCTGGCGACCGTCGACGTGGAGGGCGTTCGGATCACCCCGTTGATCTGTTACGACCTCCGCTTTCCCGAGCCCTTTCGGGCCGCCGCCCGGCGGACCGACCTCTTCTGTGTGCCTGCCAACTGGCCCGACAAGCGCGCCGACGCCTGGTCCACGCTCCTGCGGGCGCGGGCCATGGAAAACCAGGCCTACGTCCTGGGCGTGAACCGGGTCGGCGAGGTGGGTGGGGAGCTCCACTCCGGGCATTCGGCCCTGGTGGATCCCATGGGCAAGGACGTGGCGGTGGCGGAGTCCGGAGTCGCGGGCATCCTGTCGGGCGACGTCGACGCCGTGGAGGTGGCGCGGGCCCGGGAACGCTTCAGCGCCCTGAGGGACCGGCGGCCAGACGTGTACGGGCGGCTCGAGGACGGCTGAGCCGCGACCCGCAGGGTGGGTTGCGCTCGGCCGCGCCCGTGTCGTCGGTGCGGCCAACGACCATTTGGCGTCGGGGTGTCCTTGGGTCGGTGTCCTTCCAGTCTTGATCTTCGACGCCGGTCGCGCCAGGCTCCGCTCACCTCGAACCGGGAGCCATAAGTGGTTCTGGCCATCTTCGCGATCGTTTACCTGGGGATGTTCCTGGGGGAGCTCCCTCGCCTTCAGTTGGACCGGGCGGGGGTCGCACTGTTGGGCGCCATCGCTCTGGTGGTCTCCGGCTCGATGACGCTCGACCGGGCCGTCTCCCACGTGGACGTTCCCACGCTCGCCCTGCTCTTCGGGATGATGGTGCTGTCCGCTCAGCTCCGCCTGGGAGGCGCGTACGCGGCCCTCACGCAACGGGCCAGCTCGCTGGCGAGGGGGGCCCCCGCGCTGCTGGGCATGGTCGTCGCGACGGTCGGCCTGCTTTCGGCGGTGTTCACCAACGATATCGTGGCCCTCGCGGTGGCCCCCGTGGTCGTGGACCTGTGCCGTACGCGACGGCTCGACCCGCTTCCCTTCCTCCTGGCCGTCGCGTGCGCGGCCAACGTCGGCTCCGCGGCGACCCTGGTCGGCAATCCCCAGAACATCCTGGTCGGGCAGACGTTGCACCTGTCGTTCGTCGGCTACCTCGCGCGGGCCGCGCTTCCGGCCGCCGCCGGTCTGGCGGTGGTGTGGGGCGTGGTGGCCAGCGCGTACAGGGGGCGTTGGGAATGGAGCGACGGTGGCACGCCTGACGCCGACGCCGCCTGGCATCCTCCTCTGCCGCGCTTCGATTCGTGGCATGCGGCCAAAGGGCTGATCCTGGCGGGCCTGGCCATGATGGCGTTCCTGTTCACGCCCTGGCCGCGCGAGGTCGTCGCCCTGGCCGCCGCCGGGATCGTCCTTACCAGCCGAAGGTTCCACTCCAGAGACATGCTCGCGCTCGTGGACTGGCAGCTCCTCGTGCTGTTCGGCGGGCTCTTCATGGTGAACGGCGCTCTGGCGGACACGGGGGTCGTGGAACGGACCATGGCGTGGCTCGCGGACCGCGGCGTGGACGCCGCCGACCCCGCGTGGCTGTTCACCCTCTCGGTAGTGCTGTCGAACGCCGTGTCCAACGTGCCGGCGGTCATGCTGTTGCTCCCCGCCGTGGAGGGGGAGCGGCTCGGAGCGCTGCTGGCCCTGTCGAGCACGTTGGCTGGCAACCTCCTCATCGTCGGGAGCATCGCCAACATCATCGTAGTAGAGCAGGCGCGGGCGGCCGGGATCACGGTCGATTGGAGGACCCATGCCCGCATCGGGCTTCCCGTGACCCTGCTGACGTTGGCGGTGGCGGCGGTGACGCTGGCCATCCTGGGGTAGCCTGCCGCGCCCCGCTGACGGGATGGGTAGCCTGGCCCGGCCCCGCTTCAGGCTTCCAGCGCCTTGCGGGCGCGGCGGGCAATCTCGGAGCCGATGGCCAGCGAGGCCGTGGCCGCTGGACTGGGAGCGTTCAGCACGTGCACGGCGCCGGGCCGCTCGATCCACAGGAAGTCGTGGACCAGCTCTCCGGACGGCAGCACCGCCTGCGCCCTGACGCCCGAGCCCCCGGGCACCAGGTCACCAGCGGTGATCTCGGGAACCAGCCGGCGGAGGGCGTCCACGAACCGGCGCCGGTCGAACGACCGGGCCAGCTCCCGGCCCACCATGCGGCGGTGGCGGGCGGCGAAGCGCCACAGGCCCACGAAGGTGAGCGCCTCCACCAGGTCCCTCGGGTTCACCGTGCCGAGGCGGTAGCCCTCGCGGGCGAAGGCCAGGACGGCGCTGGGGCCCGCGTCGACGCCCCCCTCGATGCGCCGCGTGAAGTGAACCCCGAGGAAGGGAAAGCCCGGCTCCGGCAGAGGATAGACCAGGTGGCGCACCAGGTGTTCCCGGTCCGCGCGGAGTCGCTGATACTCGCCCCGGAAGGGGAGGGTGCGGGCGGCGGGGCGCTCGCCGGCCATGCGGGCCACACGGTCCGTGTGGAGCCCCGCGCAGTTGACCAGGACCCGGGCGGCATGGTCACCGGCAGTGGTGGAGATGGTCCACGCGCCGTTCTCCCGGGCGAGGTGGCGCACCCGGGCATCCGTGTGGATCTCGACTCCGCCCTCGGCGGCGTCCGTCGCAAGCCGCCCGCACACGCGCCGGAAGCTCACGATGCCCTCCTCCGGGACGTGGATGGCGGCCGCGCAGCGCACATGGGGCTCGATCTCCCTGACCTCCTCGGCGCCCAGGCGGCGGAGACCCTGGAGCCCGTTCTGACGGCCCCGGTCCAGCATGTCTTCCAGGCGGGGCAGCTCCGCCTGGTCCACCGCCACGACCAGTTTGCCGCAGATCTCGTGGGGCAGGTCGTGGTGCCGGCAGTACTCGGTCATGCGCCGGATGCCCTCCCTCGCCAGCCGGGCCTTCTCCGAGCCGGGCTGGTACTGGAGCCCGGCGTGCAGCACGTCGCTGTTGTGGGTGCTCTGGTGCTGGGCGAGGGCGGACTCCTTCTCCAGTACGCACACGCCCTCCACCCCCTGCTCCGTCACGAGGGCCCGGGCCGTGGCCAGCCCGACGATGCCCCCGCCGATGACGGCGACGTCGAAGCGCACCCCGCCCGCCCGACTGGCTCGAACGCGTCTCGTTACGGCCTCAAGCCCGGGCCGCCAACAGGTCCCGGATCTCGGTGAGGAGCTTCTCCTCGGCCGAGGGCTCGGAGGGCGCCGCGGGCGCCTCAGGCTCGGGAGCCCCCTCCGCAGTCCTGCGCAGGCGGTTGAAGGAGCGCACCAGAAAGAAGACGGCGAAGGCGACGATGGCGAAGGACACCATCACGTTTATGAAGAGGCCGAAGTTGATCGTCACGGCGCCGGCCTCTCGGGCCGCGGCCAGGGTCGGATAGGGCCCCGGCACGGTCCCCTGGGACAGGGTGAGGAACAACTCGGAGAAGTCGACGCCACCGGTGAGGAGCCCGATGGGCGGCATGATGACGTCGTTCACCAGAGACTTGACGATGGTCCCAAAGGCGGCGCCGAGGATGATGCCCACGGCCATGTCGACCATATTTCCCTTGACGGCGAACTCCTTGATCTCCTTGAGCATGCCAGCCTCCCCTGCAAGGGTGGACGTCCTCCCGGGGCCTTCGTTCCGGCATACGGCGAGGCCGCCCGGCGACGGGGTGAGGCGGCGCGCGGGGTGAATGTGGGGGATCGGGGGATGGGGACAAGGGGGCGTCCGGCGGCACGCACGTTTTCCGCGCGGAAACGCGGCGGAATCAACCGCGCCGTGCCAGGTGGGCCCGCCTGCCGTAGCCTGGCGGAGACCGCGCCGGGCGGACAACGTGGGAACGAGTTCACCGCCTCGCGCGTGCGGGAGGGGCATATCTACATACCTGGACCGCCGGGGCCGCATCGGGGTGGCCCTGGCCACCGAGTATACGTCATCACCCGGCGGACTCTGGACGGCCAGTGACCCTCGTCTTCTCCCTGGGGACCCGAGCCGCACACGGTGACGAAACAGGACGGGGACTCCTTCCTCCGGGCCATGCGGGAGGGCCCGTACCCGCCGAAAGACAAGGCCCGCCGAAAGACAAGGCCCGCCGAACGACAAGGCCCGCTCCGTCACGGCG
The DNA here is from genome assembly GCA_036396575.1 of Longimicrobiales bacterium. GTDB lineage: Bacteria > Gemmatimonadota > Gemmatimonadetes > Longimicrobiales > Gaopeijiaceae > DASWKP01. The sequence continues at coordinate 10,410 of DASWKP010000284.1, forward strand.
CTGGAGGAGCTCACACAAAACGCAGCCAGGGCGGCACCCCCCGAGGGCATGGGCTGCGTTGGCGGTGATTATTCGCCCCAACGCAGCCTTCGGCGGGGCGACGGAGGCTGCGGGCCGCAATCCGCGCGATTATTCTCCACAACGCAGCCCGCAGCCGTATCGCAGGTTACCCGGTCTGCGTTTGGGGCGACGAGCCCGGTCCGCACGTCCTCGCTTCTGAAAGCCACCGCCAACCCGCTGTTTCCTGGACAGGCGTCCTCAACACCTTCCTGCCCATTCGTTTCCGTGACCGCGGACCGCGGCGGGTGACGCTGAGCCGAGCCACGTCGCGGACCTACGGCGCCGGCTTCACCACGATCTCGACATCCATGCCGAGCGCGATCAGGAACCGAAACAGCCGCTCCATCGAGAAGCCGGAGGTTGCCGTCGGCTGGCGTGACCCTCCTGTCCGCACTCATGGACGTCTCCGGCATCAGCCCGCCCGCATCCCCTCGATGTCCTCCACGCTCATCGGCTTGGGCGGCCCCAGCCGGCGGGCGCCCGTGTCGGTCACCAGATAGTCCTCCTCGTTTCGCACCCCACCGAAGTCCCGCCACCGGTCGAGCTCGTCGTAGTCGATGAAGGCCGTGTGGCGGCCCTCGGAGCGCCACAGGTCCATGAGCTGGGGGATGAAGTAGATGCCGGGCTCCACCGTCAGGACGAAGCCCGGCTCGAGGGGCCGGGCCAGTCGCAGAGACTTGGTGCCGAACTGGGTGCTCCTCTCCCGGCCGGCGTAGCCCACGTAGCTCTCCCCCAGGTTCTCCATGTCGTGGACATCGAGACCCATCATATGCCCCAGGCCGTGGGGGAAGACGATGGCGTGCGCTCCCGCGGCCAGGGCCTCGTCGGCGTCGCCCCTGAAGACGCCCACGTCCTTCAGGCCCTCGAAGATCACCCTCGCCACGGCGAAGTGGACGTCACGATACGGCACCCCCGGCGCCAGCAGCTCCACCGCCCGGGCGAAGGACCGGAGCTGGACGTCGTAGATGATCCGCTGGCGCTCGGTGAAGCGGGGGCTCACCGGGAAGGTGCTGGACAGGTCCCCGGCGTAGCCCATCGCGGTTTCGGCCCCGCTGTCCAGGAGAAAAAGGTCGCCCTGCGAGAGTGTGTTCTCGTGATGGTGGTTGTGGAGGACCTCGCCGTGGATGGTGGCGATGACGGGAAAGGCGATCCTGCCGCCGCTCGCCACGGCGATGCGCTCCACCTCCGCCGCGACGTCGGCCTCGGTCATGCCCGGGCGGGCCATACGGATGGCCGCCGAGTGCATCTCCACGGAGGTGGCCACGGCCCTCTCTATCTCGGCGACCTCCTCCGGAGCCTTGACGTTCCTCTGGTCCACCACCGCCTGGATGAAGTCCGGCGAGGCGCCGGCGGCCACGTCCGCGTATGGGACGCTCAACAGGCTCGCCAGGAGGGCCACGGTGTCCGCCCGGTACGGCGGCAGCCAGTGGACCTCACGCCCGGCGTCCAGGGCGCCCTTCACGACTTGGGTGAGGTCGGCCCGCGGCCTCGTGTTGGTGACGCCGGCCCGGGCCGCACGCTCCGCGATGGTGGGCAGGTCGCCCATCCATACGATGTGGTCGATGGTGAGCTCGTCGCCGAAGACGGTGGCGGCGCCCTCGTCCAGGTCGATCACCGCCGCCAGGTCCGGCTGGCTCAGGCCGAAGTAGTAGAGGAAGGTGCTGTCCTGGCGGAAGGGGTACGTGTTGTCGGCGTAGTTCATGGGGCTCTCGCCGTTGCCCGGCAGGAGCAGAATCCCCCCGTCGAGCCTCGACATGAGGGCGCCTCTCCGGGACTGGTAGACCTCGCTCGAGAACATCGTCAGCCTCCTCGGGTCCAGCGGGGCACACCGCGCCCCGTCGTCCAGCGGACGCCCAGATCCTCGAGCCGCCGCTCGAAGGCCGGCAACTCCGTGTCGACCAGCCGGCGGATCGGCTCCAGGATGTCCTCGAAGAGGCCGGCGGCGATCTCGTACTGCTCCCGGTGCGTGTTCGTGGGCCCCGAGGTGACGGACCACCCACCCACCACGGTCCGGACGCGCGACAGTATGCCCGGCATCGCCGGCTCGTTGCGCCGGGGCAGGGTGGGATCGCCCTGGATGGCCTCCTGGAAGTCCAGGATGCGGATCTCCATGGCCCGCGCCTCGGCGCGAAGCGCCTCGGTGCCTTCCGGGGATCGGTCGACGGCGTTCTTGATCGCCCGCACCCGGTCGAGAGCCTCTTCCAGGGCCGCGTTCGTGCCCATGACGGCGCGCTGGAGCGCCCCGGTCCTGCGCTGGAATTCGAGGACGGCCTCCGCGTCGGCGGGCGGCAACGTCCGCAAGCCCAGGGACTGCACCTCGAAGCGTTCGGGACCCGCCAACGTCGTCATGGCGCCATCGACCAGGCTGGCCACCTCGACGGTGTAGGTGCCTGGGACCACCATCGGACCCTGCCCGTCGGAGCCGGTGCCCGCGCCGACGTTGGTGAAGCCGGGGTAGCTCAGGTCCCAGCTCACCCGGTGCACGCCTCTGCCGGTGGGTCCGGTGAGGCGGCGCACCACACCGCCGTCCTCGTCCCGTACGGTGAGGACGATGGCCGGCTCCTCCTCCCGGTCCTCGGCCTTGAGCTCCTCCCAGGTGGGATAGGGGGTGTCTTCACCCCTCCCGGCGGCGGCCCGCTCGGCGGACCGGCGGACCTCCTGGCGACTGTCCAGGCCCTCCCCGAGGTAGAAGGTGAAGACAGCCCCGAAGTCCGGGTTGTCCGCCGTGTAGAAATCCGCGCCCTGGAAGGCCTTGCCGGGCACGCCCAGGGGGGTGTCCTCCACGTAGGCCAGGGCCGTTTTCACGGGAAAGATCGCGGCGTCCGACGCCAGAACCTCGTCGACCGTGCGCAGGGGCGAGTAGTCATCCAGCACGTAGAAGCCCCGGCCGAAGGAGGCCGCCGCCAGGTCGCTTTCCCGGCGTTGGATGGCCAGGTCCCGGATGGCGATGGTCGGCAGCCCCGGAACCTCATGCCAACTCCCCCCCTCGTCGGTGGTGAAGTAGAGGCCGAACTCCGTGCCGGCGAAGAGGAGCCCGGGGTCCACGTGGTCCTGGACCACCGTGTAGACCGAACCCCTCTCCGGCAGGTCCCCGGCAATGGAGGTCCAGGTGCGCCCCCGGTCCGGGCTCTTCAGCAGGTAGGGCGCGAAGTCGCCCCGCTTGTGGTTGTTGAACGCCGCATAGAGGGTGTTGCCGTCGTGCCAGGACGGCTCCAGGTCGTTCACGTAGGTGTTGTCCGGCACCCCGGGGATGGACGCCACGGCGCGCCAGGTGCCACCCCCGTCCTCGCTCACGCTCACCAGGCCGTCGTCGGCGCCGGTGTAGAGAAGGCCCTCCACCAGCGGAGACTCGGCGGCCGCCACCAGGTTGCCGTAGACCGACGTGGAGCGGTTCTTGGACACGGCGTCCACGCTCCACACGCGGCCCATGACCTCGAGCTGGTTGCGGTCGATCTGCTGGGTCAGATCCCCGGACGCCGCCCGCCATGTGTCCCCCCGGTCGTCGCTCCGGAAGAGTATCTGGGCCCCGAAGTAGAGGCGCGTGGAGTTGTGGGGAGAGATGAAGAGGGGCGAGTCCCAGTTCCAGCGCAACGGCGGTCCCTCGGCGCTTTCTCTGGGCTTGATATCCACCTGCTCGCCGTTGGCACGGTCGAAGCGGATCAGCCCGCCGTGCTGCCATTGGGAGTAGACAATCCGCGGGTTCTCGGGATCGATCGCGGGCCCGAAACCGTCACCGAAGACGGTGACGAACCAATCGGAGTTCCGGATGCCGTGGGTGTTGGTGGTCCGGGACGGCCCGCCGTGGGTGGCGTTGTCCTGGGTGCCCCCGTACACGAAGTAGAAGGGCTCGTCGTTGCTGACCGCCACCTTGTAGTACTGGGACAGGGGCAGGTTGGTGAAGTACCGGTACGTCTGGCCGCGGTCCCAGGTCTCGTACAGGCCGCCGTCGGAGCCGATGAGGAGGTGGTCGGTGTCCAGGGGGTCGATCCAGATGGCGTGGTTGTCCACGTGCTTGTCGTCCTCCCCCAGGCGCTGGAAGGTCGCCCCACCGTCCTCCGACACCATCATGTAGGTGTCCAGGGAGTAGACGCGGTCCTCCCGGTACGGGTCCACGTAGATCTCGTTGTAGTACTGGGGGCTGCCGGACACGTAGCCGCTCCGCCGGGACCAGTTCTCGCCGCCGTTGGTCGAGCGGTAGGTGGCGCCGCCATCGGGCAATTCCACGATGGCGTAGAGCACGTCCGGGCTCGACGGAGCGATGGCGAGGCCGATCCTGCCCTTGTCCCCGCTCGGCAGGCCCCGGTTGATCTCCCGCCAGGTGTCGCCACCGTCCTCGGTCTTCCAGACGCCCGAGCCGGGGCCGCCGTCGATCAGGGTCCACACGTGACGGCGCCGCTGGTACGCCGAGGCGTACATGACGTCCGGGTTCCTGGGGTCCACCACCAGGTCCGAGACGCCGGTGTGCTCGTCGATCTCCAGGACGTTCTCCCAGGTCTGTCCGCCGTCGGTGGTGCGGTACAGGCCCCGGTCGCCGCCGTCGGACCAGAGCGGGCCCTGGGCCGCCACGAAGACCCGGTCGCTGTCCCGTGGGTCGATGAAGACGCGGGCGATGTGCTCTGAGTTCTCCAGGCCCACGTTCGTGAACGAGCCCCCTCCGTCGACGGACTTGTAGAGCCCGTCACCATAGCCCACGGAGCGCTGGGAGTTGTTCTCGCCCGTGCCCACCCACACGGTGAAGCGGTCGTTGGGGTCCACCGCCACCGTCCCGATGGAGTACGAGCCGTACCCGTCGAAGATCGCACGGAAGGTCACCCCGGCGTTCTCCGTCTTCCAGACCCCGCCGGACGCCGCGGCCACATACCAGGTGGAGCGGTCCTCCGGATCCACGGCGATCTCCCCGATGCGCCCGGACATGAGCGCTGAGCCGATGTTGCGCGCCCCCAGCGCGGACACCAGCGAAGACGTGAGCCCGGGGGGACCCTCATCGTCCTGGGCGGCCAGGGGCGACGACAAAGCCGGGAGTGACACGACAATCCAGAGGGCGACGACGAAGGCGGCGATCCACCGGCGATTCTTCATTGGAATCTCTCGGACAGGTTCTTGTGGACGTGCGGCCGGGAGGTCCCGGAAGATACGGGCGCGGCGCGAAGATGACGACCGCATCGGCCGGGAACGACGTGAGGCACCCGAGGACGCTATCATGGTTCCGCAACGAGATGCGGGGACGCCGTCACCGGAACTCCGCATCCTTCCGATCCGGAGATTCCTGGAGGAGTTGTGGTCGGACGGCATCAAGGCAGCGCGGGAGGGGCGACCTCGGCCAGATCCCTGGGATTGCTGGGGGCAACGGGGGTCGGTGTGGGCGCCATCGTCGGTGGGGGCGTCCTGGCCCTCGCGGGGGTCGCCTTCGCCACCACGGGGCCCGGCGCCATCGTCGCCTTCGGGCTGAATGGCGCCGTGGCGGCCCTCACCGCCGTTTCGTTCGCCGAGCTGGCTTCCCGCTTCCCCGAGTCCGGGGGGACGTACACGTACGCCCGCAAGGTCCTCACCGTCGAGGCGGCCTTCGCGGTGGGTTGGGTGGTGTGGTTCGCCTCCGTGGTGGCGGCAGTGCTCTACGCCCTGGGCTTCGCGGTCTTCCTGGTGCCCTTCCTGGAGCAGGTGATCAGGGTTCTCGGTGGCTCCCCTCCCGGGTGGATCGGGGGCCGCTTCGCCCTGGCGGCGTACGCCCTCGCCGCGGTGGCCTTCTACGTGTGGAGCCTCATGCGCACCTCCGGCGGGGGAGGCCAGTGGACCACGATCGGCAAGGTCGTCGTCTTCGTCGTCGTCATCGGTGGAGGGGGGTGGGTGCTCGCCACCGAACCCCCCTCCCTGCCGGAGCTGACCGCCCGCTTCCGGCCCTTCCTGGAGGAGGGGGGGCAGGGCCTGGTCCGGGCCATGGGATACACGTTCATCGCCCTCCAGGGCTTCGACCTCATTGCCGCCGTGGGAGGGGAGGTCCGCGACCCGGAGCGGAACATCCCCAGAGCGATGTTCCTGTCCCTGGCGACCGCCCTGCTCATCTACCTGCCCCTGCTCGCTCTCGTGGTGGCGGTGGGCACGCCGGGCCAGCCCGTGGTCGACGCGGCCAGGGCCGAGCCCGAGATGCTCATCGCGGTGGCCGCGCGGGCGTTCCTGGGACCCACGGGGTACTGGCTGATCGTGGTGGCGGGCGTCCTGTCCATGCTGTCGGCTCTTCAGGCCAACCTGTTGGCGGCGTCGCACTTCGCGCGCACCATGGCGGTGGACCGGACGCTGCCCCGGCGCCTCGCGGCGCTCGATCAGGACCGGGGGACGCCCGTCCGGGCCATCCAGGTCACGGGGCTGACCGTGGCGTTCCTCCTGGTGGGGGTGCCGGACGTCGCGGCGGCCGGGGCCATGTCGTCCCTGATCTTCCTGGTGAGCTTCGCCCTGGTCCACGGCCTCTCCTACCTGGCGCGCTCCCGGGCCACCACGCCGAGCCCGTTCCTGTCCCCAGCCTTCCCCGTCATCCCCGTAGTGGGCGGAGTGGTCTGCCTGGCTCTGGGCCTTTTCCAGGCGCTGGCGGTGCCCTCGGCCGGGGCGCTGGCGGCCCTGTGGCTGAGCCTGGGAGCAGTCCTGTACGCCCTTCGGATCGGACCTCGCGCCAGGACGGTGGACGCCTCCGCGGAGGCGCGGGATCCGGAGCTGATCCGACTCCGCGGCCGCGCCCCCCGGGTCCTGGTCCCCATCGCGAACCCGGCCAGCGCCCGAACCCTCATGGCCATGGCCCACGCCATGGCGCCGGGCGGCGTCTCGCGCGTGATCCTGCTGTCGATCCTCCGGCAGCCGAAGGAGTGGCCGGCGGACGGCCTCCCTCAGTCCCTGGAGGACGCCCAGACCATCCTGGGCCGCGCCCTGGCCCAGGCCCTGTCCGCCGGCCTGCGCCCGGAGGCGCTCATCACGATCCACGACGATCCCTGGGAGGAGATCGCCCGCGTGGCCGCACAGTACCGCTGCGAGCGGCTGCTCCTGGGGATCGGCCCGGTCGACGAGTCGTTCCTGGCCGGACCGCTGGAGGGGCTCATCGGGGAGGTGGAGTGCGACGTGGTCATCCTGCGGGCGCCCACGGATTGGGACCTGTCGCAGGCGCGGAGGATCCTCGTGCCCGCCCGTGGCTCCCGCGTCCAGAGCTCCATCCGGGCCCGCATCCTGGGAAGCCTGTCCCGATCGGGAGAGCGCGAAGTCACGTTCCTGCGGACGATGCCCGGCGGCACGGCCCGGGCCGAAATCGAGCGCGCGGAACGGGCTTTGGAGAAGCTGGCTCTGGACGAGGCTCCCGGGGTCAGCCGGACCCTGGTGGCAGCGGGCGACGACCTCGTCGCCAGCGTGGTGGAGCGGGCGGCGGAGAGTGACCTTACCATCCTGGGCCTCAACCGGGGCAAGGGAAAACGCAAGCTCTTCGGCCCCCTGGTCCTGGAGATCGCACGATCGACGACGGGGCCCCTGCTGATCATCGGCCAGAGGAGCTGATCCGGCTCGCGTCCAGCCCGTCAGGCACGAGGTGAAAGCCCGCACCACCCGGTGGCCTGGACGCCAGAGGTCCGAGACCTTAACTGGTCTTGACTGCCGCAGTTCGCGAACGCTCACCTGGATCGGGACAGCGCATGGGCAACGAGCCGGAACCCGAGTACGCGAAACGACAGCAGCCCGAGCACCTGCGACTCCGGAGCATCACACCCGCGCTGACCGTCGAGGACCTCGACGTCAGCCTGACCTGGTACCGGAACGTCCTGCGGTGCTACGTGGCCGACACCTGGGAGCACGAAGGCGCACCGTCGGGCGCCTACCTGAAGGCCGGAGCCATGTCCCTCGTGCTCCTCCAGGACGATGGGGCCATGGGGCGCAAGCGGGCCAGGAAAGGCGACGGTTTCCGGCTCTACCTCACCACCACTCAGGACGTGGACGAACTCGCCGCGCAGATCAAGGCACGGGGTGGGAGGCTCGACTCCGAGCCAAGGGACCTGCCGTGGGGCGCGCGCGCGTTCGCCATCACGGATCCGGACGGCTTCCGCCTGACCATCTCGTCGGATCCCTGATCACCTGCCTCGCGGGCCGTGCCCGCGCAGCATCGCGTGGTCGGCGGGTGTCGTTCCCTTCAATCAGCCCTCGGCGTCATTACCTTCTCTGGACGCCTCGGCCACGTGAACCGGGTGGGACGCACCATCAAAGTGACCGGAACTCGCT
>DASWKP010000285.1:0-5047 GCA_036396575.1 Longimicrobiales bacterium
CCCGCTCCTCACGGGGCGCCAGCACGAGATGTCGGTACATACTGTAGAAACCGGCCGTGCCCCCGAGGAACGCTCCCAGGATCGTCAGCAGCGGCGTGATCCCCAGGCGTTCGTCCAGCCACCAGCCGACGAGCATGAAGAGGCCGACGCTGCCCGCGATGGTGAGGCCGTACCCCGCGTGCTGCCCGACGGCGCTCAGCGTGCCACGCGGCCCTTCCTCGACCTCAGGTCCATCCTTGGGCATGGCATCCCCTCCCAGGGACCGTTTCCGGCGGCGAAGTCTACCAGCTTGTGAAAAAAGTCGCAAGCTCGCGCGTGGGACGTTTCTGGCGCCTTTCGCGACCGATGTCGGAGCTTGACGCTCACGAAAAACGGCCTCTATTCTTCGCGCCCGAATGAGGAGGATACCGCTCCCGTCGAGTCGACGCCAAGGCAGGAGCTCCCACCTGGAGCCCTGATGCTGGCGGGGACCCGGCGGGTCGTGCCCGGGTATCGGCCTGGGCAGGTACGTTTTCCGTGCGCGAGCAGCCCCCGCGGGGGCGCATACGGGGCACAGCCCGGAGCCCATGGCCACCAGAGAAGAAACCGTCGCGGGAGACACGGACCTGATCCTCCTGGAGCGCGTCGCGGAGGTGACCGAAGCCCTGCGCCGGCAGGTGGCCCGGCGCATCGTGGGACAGCACGAGATCGTGGATGGCCTCCTCACGGCGCTCCTGGCCAACGGTCACGCCCTCCTGGTGGGCGTCCCGGGCCTCGCCAAGACGCTTCTGGTCTCCACCGTGGCCGAGGCCCTGGAGCTCGACTTCAGCCGAATCCAGTTCACTCCGGACCTCATGCCTACCGACATCACCGGCACCGAGGTCATCGAAGAGGACCGCACCTCGGGACGGCGGAGCTTTCGCTTCGTCCGGGGGCCCGTGTTCGCCAACATCGTCCTCGCGGACGAGATCAACCGTACCCCTCCGAAGACCCAGGCCGCGCTTCTCCAGGCGATGCAGGAGCGGGCCGTGACGGCCGCCGGCCACACGTATCCGTTGGCCCCCCCGTTTTTCGTTCTGGCCACACAGAACCCCATCGAGCAGGAGGGAACCTACCCCCTGCCCGAGGCCCAACTGGATCGCTTCATGCTCGAGCTCGTCATCGGCTATCCGGGGCGGGACGAGGAGGAGGAGATCGCCATGCGGACCACGGGAGAGGATCCCGTCGACATCCAGCCCGTGGTGAGCGCCGGGGAGCTGGTGCGCCTTCAGCAGCTCGTGCGTCGGGTTCCAGCCTCGCCGTCCCTGGTGGCCTTCGCGGTCCGCATGGCCCGCTCCACGCGACCCGGGGACGAGGACGCCCACCCGGTCATCCGCCGATACGCAAGCTGGGGCGCGGGGCCAAGGGCCTCCCAGTTTCTCGTCCTCGGCGCCAAGGCCAGAGCCGCCTCGCGCGGAGACCCCATCCCCTCCATCGACGACGTACGGGCGATGGCTCCCGCCGTGCTCGCCCACCGGATCGTTCTGAACTTCGAGGCTGAGGCGGACGGACGTGCGCCCCGGGACGTGATCGCGGAGCTACTGGAGGGAAGTCGAACATGGACGTGACCGCAGGTCCCGGGGGCGACCGGCCTCCGAGTCGATCATGACAGCCGGGCTCGCCGCGGCGGCCGTCCTCCTGCTGCTCCTGGGCGCCCTCTTCTCCGCCGCGGAATCCGCCGCCTTCTCGATCGGCGCCTCCCGGCTCCGGACCCTCCTGGACGAAGGCTTCAACGGGGCGACGGAGCTGCAGCGCCTTCAGGCCCACTCGGGGCCTGCCCAGGCGGCGGGGCGCCTCCTCGCCACGATCCTCAACCTGGTGGCCGCCGGCCTGACGGTGGTCATGGGCGCAACGGTGGCAGGGGTCTGGGGCGCCAGCCTGGCGCTGCTTCCGGGGGTCGCCGCCGTGCTCTTCGTCGGCGAGATCCTGCCCCGGGCCCTCGCAGCCCGGTATCCCATCCGCCTTGCCCTGGCCGCGGCCCCGGTCCTCCTGGCCCTGGAGCGTTGGGTTCGCCTCGCCCTGTCGCCCATCGTCAAGCTGGAGCTCCTCCTGTCGGGCCGTGCCCGGGAGGAGCTCACGTCCGACGAGCGGGAGATCCTGGAGATGAGCGAGCTGGGCCAGGCCGAGGGCGTCGTGGACCCCGACGAGCACATCCTCGTGGAGCGGGCGTTTCGTCTGGACGAGCTCACGGCGTGGGACGTCATGACCCCACGGGTCGACGTGTTCGCGTGGGAGGACTCGATCCGACTCTCGGACATCGTGGAGGAACTCTCCACCGTGCCCTACTCACGGGTTCCGGTCTACGACGCATCGATGAACAACGTCACGGGCGTCCTGTACGTGCGGGAAGCCTATGAGACCATCGTGGCCGGCCGGGACCAATCGACGTTGGCCGAGATCGCCAGGGAACCGTTCTTCGTTCCTGGATCCCTGTCCTTGACCCAGCTTCTCAGGGATTTCCAGGCCCGCCGCATCCATATGGGCGTGGTGGCGGACGAGTTCGGTGGCACCGACGGGATCGTCACCCTGGAGGATGTCATCGAGCAGCTCGTGGGCGAGATCGTCGACGAGACGGACGTCGAGGGCGAGCCCCTCATGCGCATCGCGCGGGACGAGATCGTGGCCCAGGGCAACGCCGACCTACGGGAGGTCAACTACGCTTTCAACGTGTCCCTCCCCCAGCTCGAGCACCGTTCGGTGAACGGGTTCATTCTGGAGGAGCTCGGCTACGTCCCGGAAAAGGGGGAGACCCTCGAGCGGTCCGGCCTGTTCATCGAGGTTCTGGAGGCGAATGAAACACAGGTGATCCGAGCCCGCCTCCGCAGGCTCCCATTCCCGGAAGACGCGAACATGCGGAACGAGTGATGGCCATCATCCTCCCCTTCAACGGAAGGCGTCCCGTCATCGCCATCGACGCTTTCGTCGCCCCCAGCGCCGTCCTGATCGGCAACGTCGTCATTGGGCCCCAGGCGAGCATCTGGTTCGGCGCGGTCCTGCGTGGGGACGACCCTGACAACGGGATCGTGGTGGGCGCGCGGACCAGCGTACAGGACAACTGCGTGATCCATGTCGGGGCGTGGCAGCCGACCGTCATCGGAGAGGATTGCACCATCGGCCACGGAGCGAAGTTCGAGAGCTGCGCCATTGGCGATGGGACCGTCGTGGGGATGAACGCGGTCATTCTCCAGGAGGCCCGGATCGGAGCCCGGTGCGTGGTGGGTGCGAACGCCCTCGTCCCGCAGGGCCACCAAGTCCCGGACCTGTGCCTGGTGGCCGGAGTCCCGGCCACCATCCGAAAGCGGTTCGACGGATCGGAACCGTGGCTCGCCGGAGGGGGGCAGCACTACGTGCAACTGTCCCGGGCGTACCTCGCCGCCGGCATCGGCACTCCGGACCTCCACCCCCCTCCCCCCGCGGAACGGCCCCCGACCCGGTGAACGACCGGGGCCTGGATCGCGCGGAGGGCCGGGCGCCGAAGCGTCCCGCCGCGCTCGATGGCGCGTCCTCCACGGCTGGCGAGGCGCAACTGGCCGGGACCTGCGAGCTCTGCGGCGGGCCCGTCGTGGAGCGCCACTGCAAGATCGTGTGCCTGAACTGCGGGGCCCAACGGGACTGTAGCGATCCTTGACGTCACCCGACCCGGCGTCCGCGAGGCCCTCAGGTCACGCCCAGGACCCGGGTCAGATACCACTCCAGCATCCAGCCGCCCCAGCCGTACGTCAGGGCCGCGCCGGCCGCCAGAAACACACCGAGGGGGATGAGGCGTCCGGTCAGGTAGCTGATAGGACCGAACACCAGAAGGGCGAAGACCGAGCCCAGTAATACCGTGGTGGCCACACCCCACGGTCCCACGAACGCCCCCACCATCATCATCATCTTGATGTCCCCACCGCCCAACGCCCGATCCACGCCCGCCTCCTCCAGCCGGCCCGGACGAATGCGACGGATGAGCCAGGTGCCGCCCGCGCCCACGAGCCACAGCGCGACGAACCCCACCGCCGCCCCGACCAGCGCATCCCGCCAGCCGAGCTGTCCGGGCAGGAAGGCCAGGCCGAGCCCCAGGACCGTCCCTCCCACGGAGAACTCGTTGGGGATGATGTAGAAGCGGGCGTCGCTGAGGCTGATGCCGAAGAGCATGGTGAGAAACAGGCTTCCGCGCAGCGCCTCGAACCCGAGACCGTGGTAGAGGAACAAGCCCGCCCAGGCCAGGCCCGTTGCGGCCTCAACCAATGGGTACTGGACGGAGATGGGCTCACGGCAGCCCCGGCACCGCCCCCTCAACAGGATCCAGCTCAAGACGGGAACGTTGTCGAACCAGGCGATCTGACGTTCGCATCGGGGGCATCGGGAGCGGGGGCGCACGACGGATTCGTCCTGCGGCCAACGGATGGAGCAGACGTTGAGAAACGACCCGACGGCCAGGCCGAACAGCCCCGCGATCAAGGCAACGAACCACGTGTCTTCCAGCAAATCCGCTCTCCAGTCGCTCGGGTCAGCCGGCCGCTATGGACCGCGCTCGGGTCAGGTCGTGGAGGAGCACGGTCCCCGCCATGGCGGCGTTCAGCGAATCCGCGCCTCCCGGCATGGGAACGGCCAGCGTGTGCCGAGCCAGAGCCAGGATGTCCGGACGCACGCCCCGGGCTTCGCTACCGACCACCAGCGCCCATCGGGGTCCCGGCTCCACCCGCTCCGCCGGTCGGCCCTGCGCCCCCGACGCCAGGATCGGCACGCCAGCCGCCGCGAGCCAGCCCCCCACCTCCTCCCATGATAGGGTCAGGACCACCGTCCTGAACACGCCCCCCGCCGCGGCGCGCACGGCCTTTGGACTCCAGGGATCGGCCGTCCCGTCCAGGGCGACGACCCCGTCGAGGCCGAACGCCCATGCCGACCGGATGAGCGTTCCCACGTTACCCGGGTCCTGGAGCCCGTCGAGAAGCAGGAGACGCGGGTTCCCCACGCGGTCGAACTCGGCCAGGGAGGCCGAGGGCGCGCGGCAGACCAGGAGGATCCCCTGGGAGACCTCCGTGGG
>DASWKP010000286.1:0-7725 GCA_036396575.1 Longimicrobiales bacterium
CGCATCGTCCGGGCTCGGGACTGGCGCGTCGACCCGGCGGATATGGTCGCCGCCATGGACGGTGGCACGGCCCTGGTGGCCATCAGCCTGGTGTCCAACATCAACGGTCACATGGAAGCCGTCCGGACGCTGGCCGACGCGGTCCACGCCCGGGGCGGCTACCTGTACGCCGACCTCATCCAGGCGGCCGGCGTCGTGCCCGTGGACGTGCGGGCGATGGGCATCGACTTTGCCGCGTGCAACGGCTACAAGTGGCTTTTCGGCGTCCACGGCGCGGGCTTTCTCTACGTCCGTCGGGAACTCCAGGGGATGGCACTCTCCGACCGGCTGTTCCCTGGCCACGTCCGGGCCAACTATCCGCCATGGACCGACGACCCCGAGCCCGCCGCCGGAAGCTACTCGTACGCACCTCCCACCGACGCCACCCGCTACCAGCCCGGGCATTTGGCCTACATCGCCTACAGCGCTCTTCGGGAGGGGCTGCGCTTCATCGACGGCCTGGGCGTCGAGGCCGTCCGCGACCACTCGGTGGGCCTGGCCCGGCGTCTCCTGGACCGGGTGGACCTGGAGCGCTATCCGACTCTGTCGCGCGATCCGCTCCAGGCCCCGATCGTGGCCTTCCGCGTTCCGGACGCCCCTCGCCTGGCGGGTGCCCTGCGCGAAGCGGGCGTGGTGGTCTCCCTCTCGGCAAGCGAGATGCGCGTTTCCCCGGCGATCTACAACACGGAGGCGGACATCGACACGCTCGCGGAGGTGATGGCGCGGGCCTGAGCGCGTAGCGGGCGAGTGGGCCGAGCGGGCGTGGGCGGGCCGGCGCGCGGAGCGCGGAGCGGGGATCGAGGGCCGAGCGTGCCTGAGCGGGCCGGCGCGCGGAGCGGGCGCGAGGCCGCACGCAGACCCTGCATGAGCCCCGAGGGACCCCGCAGCCTCCTCGATGGTAGAGAGCCGGTGGCCCCCGTGATGCCCGGTGCGCCCGGCTCCCACCAACCACGACCACGCGCTGGAGACCCCCATGCCCCCCTCCCACCGGCCTCGACCCCGCCCCTCGGCTTCCCTCGCGGCGCTCGCGCTTCCCGTCCTGCTCGCCTGGCCCGCCGACGCCACCGCCCAGGATGCCGCCCAGGGTGCCGCACAGGCCGCCGCCCGGGAGGCCGCCCCCTCTACCGAGTGGCAGATCGCCGCCGCCGTCCTGGCCGCTCCCGAGGAGCACCGCGACGGCGCCGAGGTGCGTGCCTGGAACGCCGAGGGCCGGCTGGTGACGATCCGGGAGGGGACGAACAACCTGATCTGCCTGGCGGACGAGCCGGGGGACGGGCGCTTCCGCGCCGCGTGCTACCACGTCAGCCTGGAGCCCTTCATGGCCCGGGGGCGGGAGCTGACCGCCGCCGGCGTCGAGGGAATGGAGCGACAGGAGACGCGCTGGGACGAGGCCGACGCCGGCTTGCTCCTGGTGCCGCGGCAGCCGGCCATGGTCTACAACCTGGGCTTCGACAGCGAGGACTTCGATCCAGCGACGGTGAACGTGGGATCGGCCGGTCGCCTACACGCGATCTACATCCCTTACGCCACTTCCGAGTCCACGGGGCTGCCCACCAACCCCGCCGCCGGAGGGCCCTGGCTCATGTGGCCGGGGAAGGCCTCGGCTCACGTCATGGTGGCCGTGCCCCCCAGCGGAGGCTGACGGCACCCGAACGCCACCGGGAGCACCTCAGAGAGCGCCACCGCCAAGCTCTACCGAGCCCACTCCGGGCGCCGGTAGTTGACGTCCAATGCGTCCAGGCGAGGGAGCTGGGCTTCCAGGCGCACCCGGAAGCTCTCCCAGTCCCGCAGGTCACGGGGCGACCATACCACCTCGGACAGGGCCAGCATCCTGGGCAACGCCATGTACTCCACGTGCTCGGGGGTCGTCATGTATTCCGTCCACACGTTGCCCTGGGCGCCCAGGACGTGCGGCGCCTCGTCCGCGGCCAGTTCCCCGGGGACGGGCTCGAACCCGTAGACCTTCTCCAGGGGCGTGAAACAGCAGATAGCCAGGGGCTCCCCGTCCGGCTCGGCCTGGTAGTAGTCGAAGTAGACGTGGCTCACGGGGGTCATGATCACGTCGTGGCCCTGGCGCGCCGCGTCGATTCCGCCTTCCATCCCCCTCCAGGACATGACGGTGGCGTTGGGGGCCAGACCTCCCTCCAGGATCTCGTCCCAGCCGATGAGCCGGCGGCCGTTGGCGTTGAGGAAGCGCTCTATCCGCTGGACGAACCAGCTCTGGAGCTCGTGCTCGTCGGCCAACCCCTCCCGGCGGATGACCTCCTGGGCCACCGGACTCTCCTCCCACCGCTCCTTCGGGGCCTCGTCCCCGCCGATGTGGATGTACGGGCTGGGGAAGAGCTGCATGACCTCCTCGAGCACCGCCTGGAGGAACTCGAACGTCTCCTCCTTCGGACAGTAGATGTCCGGCGTGACGCCCCAGCGGGTGTGGACCTCAAAGGGCCCCTCGGTGCACGCCAGCTCGGGATAGGCCGCCAGCGCCGCCACCGAGTGGCCGGGCATCTCGATCTCGGGGATGACCAGGATGTGTCGCTCCCGCGCGTAGGCGACGACCTCCCGGATCTCGGCCTGGGTGTAGAAACCGCAGTACGGCACTCCGTCGCCCACGAAGGGATCGAAGTTCTTCTCCAGGATGGTCTCGGCCCGGCAACTCCCCACCTCGGTGAGCCGGGGGTAGCGGCGGATCTCGATGCGCCAACCCTGGTCCTCGGTGAGGTGCCAGTGAAACGTGTTCATGCGGTAGAGGGCCAGGAGATCGATGTACTTCTTGACGAACTCCACGGGGAAGAAATGCCGGCCCACGTCCAGATGCATGCCCCGGTACGGAAAGCGTGGGGCGTCGGAGATGTCCACGGCGGGGATGCGCAAGGCCGCCGTCGCGGAGGCGGGCCGGGCACCGAGTGTGGAAGCCCCGCCCCACGGCGCCAGGGCGCGAAAGCGGTCCTCCACCTCCACGGGCATGAGCTGGCGCAGGGTCTGGAGACCTCTGAACACGCCGGCGTGCGTCCGGCCCACCAGCTCCACGGCCTCGCGGGTGACCCGCAGGTCGTAGGCCTCGGCCTCGGCTCCCCTGGTCTCTTGCACCGCCATCCCGGTGGCCGGATCGGGCACCAGGCGCAGGATCACGACGTTGCGGAGGGGTCCGGCGGCGGCCTGATCGGCCACGGAAAGCGGCACCCCGGCGGCGGCCCGGGCGGGTGCCGCGAACCGCTCAGCCATGCGACGGAGCTCCGGGTCGCGCGGATCGCCGAGGACGATGCGGGTCTCGGCGTCCACCATGAAGGCGCCGTCCCCGGCCGCGAGCCACGACGGCTGGGGAACGATGGGATAGCGGGACGCCAGCTCCAGCCGGGAGGGGCCGCAGGCGGCGAGGAGGAGGAGCGACGGAACGACGTATGTGGACGCGCGCATGGCCTAGAGTGGAACTCGTGCGGGTTTCACCAGGGAGCGATGCGGATCAGGATACGGCAGAATGCGTGTCGCTGCGACCCGCGGACCGGGGAGACCCCCACTTGACCACGGGCCTCCGGGCTGCGACACCTACGTGGCCCTCCTGGCGGGACGGTTGCCGGGACGGGTGCGGGGACACCTGGCGGCGACATCGCTGGGCTGGCGGCGACATCGCACGGCTGGCAGCGACATCGCACGGCTGGCAGCGCCATCGCTGGGCTGGCAGCGCCATCGCTGGGCTGGCAGCGCCAGGCCCGGGACATGCCCGGGACCACTCCATGGAGACGTCTTGACGAACGAAGTGATCCACGACGCAGCGAGCGTGGGCGCCGCCGCGCCAGCAGCTCCGCCATCCCCCGACGGCGAGCCCTGGACCACGGTCATCCGGCCCACCGCCTCGTGGCTCGACATTCGCCTGGGCGAGCTGTGGCTCTACCGGGACCTGATCTGGTTCCTGGTACGCCGGAACTTCGTGGCGCAGTACAAACAGACCGTACTGGGGCCCCTCTGGTACCTGATCCAGCCTCTCCTGTCGACCATCATCTTCACGATCATCTTCGGGGAGCTGGCGGGGATCCCTACCGACGGCGTCCCACCGTTCCTCTTCTACATGGCGGGCAACGTCCTCTGGAAGTACTTCGCCGACAGCCTCAGCAAGACGTCCAACACCTTCGTCAGCAACGCCCAGCTCTTCGGCAAGGTCTACTTCCCCCGCCTCGCGGTTCCCATCTCGGTGCTGGCGACTAACCTCATCGGCTTCGCGATCTCGTTCGCTTTCTTCCTGGGCTTCCTGGGCTACTTTATGCTCCGGGGGGCCCCCGTGGGGCCGAACGCATGGGCGGCCCTTCTGCCGATTCAACTCCTCATCATGGCGGGCCTGGGGATGGGGATGGGACTTGCCGCCTCGGCCGTTACGGCTCGGTACCGGGACGTGACCCAGCTCGTCAGTTTCGGCGTCGCCCTCCTCATGTACGCCACCCCCATCGTTTGGCCCCTGTCGGAGGTGCCGGAGCGCTACCTGCTCGTGGCCCTGGCGAACCCCATCACACCCCTGGTGGAGACGTTCCGGTACTCCTTCCTGGGCGCCGGCACGGTGTCCTTCGTCCATCTCTCCTACAGCTCCGCCATGGCGGTGCTCTTCCTGGCCCTGGGCGTAACCATCTTCCAGAGGGTGGAGCGCACCTTCCAGGACACGGTCTGAGGAGCCGGGCATGCCACTTGCCATCCAGGTGCGCGGCCTCGAGAAGCGCTACCGACTGGGCGTCATCGGCGCCAAGACCCTCCGCGACGACGTCCAGCGGTGGTGGGCCTTGAAACGGGGGAGACCCGACCCCCTCGCCAAGGTGACCCGGGGCTCGGCACCCCGGACCAGCGGTGTGGTGCTGGCCCTCGACGGCATCGACATGGACGTGGAGCAGGGCTCCGTGGTGGGCATTATCGGCCGCAACGGCGCCGGCAAGTCCACGCTCCTCAAGATCCTGTCCCGCATCACGGCCCCCACGGCGGGGGAGGTCCGGCTCCGCGGCCGGGTGGCCTCGCTCCTCGAGGTGGGCACGGGCTTCCATCCGGAGCTCACCGGCCGGGAGAACATCTACCTCAACGGCTCGATCCTGGGGATGCGCCGCCGGGAGATCGACCAGCGCCTCGACCAGATCATCGACTTCTCGGAGATTTCCGAGTACGTGGACACCCCCGTCAAGCGCTACTCCAGCGGCATGCGCGTCCGTCTGGCCTTCTCCGTGGCGGCGCACCTGGATCCGGAGATCCTCCTGGTGGACGAGGTTCTGGCCGTCGGGGACGCCTCCTTCCAGCGGAAGTGCCTCGGCAAAATGGACCACGTGGCCAAAGGAGGGCGCACCGTCGTCTTCGTGAGCCACGTCATGCCCATGATCACGAACCTGTGCCCCGAGGCGATTCTGCTGGAGGACGGCAAGGTCCGGGTCAGAGGGCCCTCCGACGACGTCGTGGACGCGTACATCGCGGCGGCCCTGGAGGATCAGGTCAGCCACGTCGACGTGTCCGGTGAGGGCACGGAGGCGTTCCGCATCGAGCGGATCCAGTTGTTGGACGCGAAGGGCGATCCGATTGTCGCGGTCGGAAGCGGTGAGGCACTTCGGGTCAGGATCGATTACTCCTCCAACCTGCCACGCCTTAGCAACGTGGTGGTCAGCCTCAATTTCAGGGACATCCGAGGGGCCCCGCTGTTCGCGTGCTTTTCGAGGCATTCACGAGCCCAGTACCTCAACCTCCCCCCAAATGGTACCCTTGAGTGCCGCGTGTCGAGCGTCCCGCTCCTTCCCGGTGACTACACGGTCGGGTATTTCTGCAAGGCAAACGAGGAACTCCTGTTGGGGGACCTCGAGCTCTTCAGGCTACAGGTCGTGGATCGGGACTTCTTCGGAACGGGCAAGCTCCCACGCCGGCAGATGGGGCCGTTTCTTATCCGCCACGCATGGCATGTAGAGGATCGGACAGCGTCCTGAGGGCGACCGGCGTAGCGGCGGCAAAGGTCTCTTCGACGGGCCGCCCTCTGGATCGGGAGGAGGCCTTGCCTCGTGCCCGAGCTGTGCCCAAGTTGGGCACGCCCTATTGGATCGAGGTCAGCGCGGGCCGACACCCGATCGAGTCTCAAGGAGGGGCGGGACTTGATGGGTGGTTCTTTTTGCGTTCAAGGGATCGAACCACATCAACGTGACACTTTTCGAGCGATGGTAGAAGCGCTTCGTCGCGCCGCCTGGAGGCTCCGGAGATGGTACGCCCAGCGGCGCCGGTATCGGGGTTCACTTCGCGAGGTCCGCCGCGCCTTTCCGGGCCTCCCCGTGACGCCCGGCGTAGTGAGCGAAGAGGAGAAGGCGTTGGAAGTGTTCTATCGTCGCTATGTGGGCTCCGTCTCGCCAGCTCACATGACCGCGTCTTGGGAGGTTTGTCTATTCCTCCATCGGCTGGTGCGCCTGGAGTCCTTGAGGCGAGTCAGCGATATCGGTTCAGGGTTTTCGAGCTTCATCCTCCGGAGCGCGGTGGCAGGGCTCTCTCCCCCTGGTTTTGTCCACAGCGTCGAGAACGACCCGGAGTGGAAGGAGCGTACCGCGCAATTCCTGGATTCAGACGCGTCGGGTCGTGGTGCCCTCATGGGAATCGAACGCTTCTTGGCGGATCCTCAGGCCGTTGACCTTGACCTCATTTTTCACGACTTGGGAGGCTTGGACAAGCGGGTCTCCCTTTTCCCGGTTGTCCTCAGCCGCCTACGGCCCGGAGGCGTGCTCGTGGCCGACGATGTCCACAAGCCGCAGGTGAGATCTGGCCTCCTCCGTGCTCTCCGACCTGGAGATGAGGTTGTCGACCTCTTCGCAAACACGCACGATGCTTTTGGCCGCCATTCGCTCGCTGTACGTGTCAGAAGCTCTGTGAGGGCCCGGTGAGGGTCGGGAAGCACCCGTTGCGGAACTGGCAGGGCAGGTACGAGTCGCCGTCGCCGATAACGCTGGCGATCGTGGCGTGGATTCCGGCTCTTTCCGGGTACCACGCCGATGCTTTGGATATCCTCGCTCTCACTATCGCGAGCGCGCGCGCGAACACGGTGACACCTTTCGACATCCTCGTGCTGGACAATGGGAGTTGTGGTGAGGTTCGACGCTGGTTGCAGGATCACCTCGACCGAGGTGTCGTCAACCAGATCCTCCTCTGTGAGCGTAACATCGGCAGCCTCAATGGTAAGCGTTTGGCCCTTCTGGCGTGTCCTGGCGACACTGTTGTCTATTCGGATTGCGATGTCTTCTTTCAGCCTGGATGGCTCGAAACGTTTCTTTCCGTCCGACGAGCTTTCCCGGACGCAGGTATGATCGGTGCGCATCCCGGCCGCCATTTCAAGAACAGAGCCCAACAGCTAGCTGCAGTGCGGACTACCTACGGGGAGCGAGATCACGTCTCTACCGAAGACGGCGATTTCATTCCCGAAGCAACGCTACGTTCTTGGGCCCGAAGCGTGGGTGAGGATCCGGAGGAGTTCTTGGCTCAGTACGGCGATGTTCCCGATCTTCGAGTTGAGCGCATGGGAGTATCAGTTCTCGCCGGAGCAGGGCACTTCGCCTACTGCACGTCAAAGGAGGTGCTCCTGACTCTTCCCCACCATCGATGGGATCGCGCCACCGGTGACGTGGCTCAGGTTATTGACGACATTCTCGACGACAGGGGAGTGCCGAGAGTATCCACGATTGAGCCCGTTTGTTACCATAT
>DASWKP010000287.1:0-1563 GCA_036396575.1 Longimicrobiales bacterium
CAGATCAAGCGTCGTTTCGGCAACCTGGAGATCTCCGAGCAGCTACCCCGGTCCTACGTCACGCTGGGTGTCCTGGCGCTCTCGGTTCTCCTGGGGCTCTGGTTCGGGGGCTCGGTGTCGGAGGACGCGGCGCTCCACGTCCTCCTTGCCGTCCAGGGAATCCAGTGGGACCTGGTGGAGCCGGTCCTGGGCAGGGACGCCTCGTTCTACGTCTTCCTCATGCCGCTCTACCGGACCGGCGTGGCCTTCCTCCTCATCGTGACGTTCCTGGTCTTCACCGCGTCCGCGGGCGCGTACGCCGCCACCGGCGACCTTCGCTGGGGAAAGGAGCGCCTGCTCATCGGCAACCAGCCGCGGATCCACCTCGGGGCCGTCATCGCGTGCTTCATCCTGCTCCTCGCTGTCCGCTTCTGGTTGGGCAGGTTCATGCTCCTCCAGTACGGCAATTCGGAGGTCCAGGGCATCTTCGGGTACGCCGACGCCGCCGCACGGCTCCCGGGATACCGGGCCCTGGCCATGCTCACCGTGGTGGCGGCGGGCCTGGTTCTGATGGGAGCGGTGAAGAACCGCCTCGTCCCCATGGCGAGCGGAGCGGCCCTCGTGCTGGTGGGTGCCCTGGTCCTGACCCGCTTCTATCCTTACCTGGTGCAGAGCTTCAGGGTCGAGCCGAACGAGCTCGAGCGGGAGACGGTCTACATCCAGCACAACCTGGAGTTCACGCGCCACGGCTTCGGCCTTTCGGCGATGGAGCGGCAGCGCTTTGCCTACGACGCCTCGGTCGAACCCGACCTGGCCGGCATGCGGGACCAGCTCGACGGCCTGCCCGTATGGACCTCCAACACCCTCCTCACGACGTTCCGGGAGCTCGAGGCCCGCTTCCCCTATTACGACTTCGGATCAGCGGCCATCGACCGATACCAGGGCGCCGCCGGAGCGGAAGCGGTGGCGGTATCGGTGCGGGAGCTGGATCCCACGGGGATCCAGGACCCCAACTGGCAGAACCTGCACGTGCGGGAACGCTACATGACGGGCATGGGGGCCGTGGCCGCGGCGGTCACGACCCGCACCGCCGAGGGGCGCCCCCCCATGTACCTTTCGGCCATCCCGCCGGAGTTCGCCGCGTCGGGGGCGCCGGAAGAGCTTCGATTGCTCCGGCCCTCGGTGTTCGTGGGATCACGGCGCCAGCTCCACGCGATCGTCAACCCGTCGGATTCCACGTTTCTGGCGCCCGACGCTACGCCCGGAGTCGCGGGGATCGACTACCCCGTGGGCATTCAGCTCAACTCGCTCCTCCGCACGTTGGCGCTGGCTTGGACCTTCCGGGACTACAACCTGATCTTCGCGGAGGACGTCACCGCTTCGAGCCGCTTCGTCATGCGCAGGCAGGTGCTGGAGCGGGCGCAGGAGGTGACGTCCGCCTTCCTGCGTTATCCGGAGGCCCCCTACCCGGTCATCCACGAGGGGCGGATCTTCTGGATCCTGGAGGCATTCACGTCCACGCGCGCCTTCCCGCTGTCCTCGGCGCGGGAGATGCCCTTCGGCAGGGCCGCTTCCTACGTGCGC
>DASWKP010000288.1:0-4879 GCA_036396575.1 Longimicrobiales bacterium
TACTGGCCGCCGCTGGACGTCACCCGGAAGGGTGCGCCGTTCCCGTTGTCCGGCCCCACACGGCATCCGCCGTCACTGCCGCTGCCGCCCCGCGCGCGCCCGGTGCCCCCGGCGCCGATGCGCTCGACTCCCGTCACGACCTCTCCGGTGCGGACTTCCAGCCCCACCCGCCGGGCAATGTCCTCCCACAGGCCGATTAGCTCCTCCTTGTGGATCTCCCGCACGGGCAGCTTGCCGTAGCCCGGGACCTTCACGGGCCGGGTCATGACCAACTTCTTCCGGGGATAATGGCGCACCGCGCCCCCCAGGTCCTCCCGCTCGAGGGTGACGGCGCGGAGGCCCCGATCCATGGCCGTGAGGGACGCGGACAGGCCCGCCGGGCCGCACCCCACGATGACGAGGTCCAGGAGGTCGCCCTGGCCGTCATCGCCCGGTGCGCGGGTGGCCGTCGCGCGGACGGCCGGGGCAGGGGCCCGGCGGTTCTTCTTTTTTCCCCCGGCGATGCCCTCCACGCACTGGCGCCCCTGCTCGAAGGCGTTGGCCACCAGTCCCATTCCCCCCAGCTCCCCGACGACGTAGAGGCCCGGCACGTTGGTCTCGAAGTCCTCCCTCACCCGGGGGAGGTCCACGCCCCGCCGCTCGGTGCCGAACACGAGACGGATGGCCTCCATGGGACAGGCCCGCTCGCACAGCCCGTGGCCGATGCACCGGGCGGGCCTCACGGCCACCGCCTGACCGGCGCGGACGCCCAGGACGCTCTCCGGACACACGTCGGCGCACGCCCCGGTGCCGATGCAGCGCTCGGGGTCCACAATGGGGTGCAGGGAGACGGGCTCGTGGAGGCCGTAACGGAGGGCCTCCTCCTGGGCGGTCTCGGTGGCCCGCTCTCGGCGGCGCATGCGGAGCACGAAGGGGAACCCCACCAGGACGCTGAGGGCGAGTCCCGTCCCCCAGATGACGAGTAGATCAGAGTCCACGAGGGTCAGAAGGCGCGGGCTAGAGTGACGCGCAGCCCCTCGCTTCGGAGCCCCCCTCCCCACTGGCCGGTGAGGCGGACCGAGCCCCGGTAGCCGTGCCCCAGCGGACCCTCGCAGGAGAGCTCCGCGCCGTGGCTCGCGCGGTCCAGGCCCAGGAAGCTGAAGCGGCCGAGCCGGTACGCGATACGGAGGCGCCCGGCGCCCCGGTCCAGGGCGACGGCAGGTGCCACCGTCGTATTGGTGCCCCCCTCGCCGTCCCAGTGGGAGAAGGTGCCGGACACCCGCGTGCGGCCCGACGGTCCCATGCCGGGGAGGCCGAAGGCTCCGGACACGCCGGTGGAGCGGGAGCCGTCCTCGACCGTGTTCCGGGATAGGTCACCGCTCAGGAAGGCCTCCCCGGAGCGGAGGGTCAGGCCGGCGCTCACCCGGTTTCCCCGCGGGCCGAAGGGGTCTTCCATCTCGGTGACGACGTACGCGCGCGCATAGCTCCTCCGCGTCAGAAAGGCGGCCCGGGCCGTGATGGCCGGCGACAGGCGCAGGCTTCCCCGCAGCCGGAGCTCGGTGAGTTTCCATGAGCCCGACACGGGGTCCCGGTTCACCTGGACGTCCTCGCCTGCGTGGAACCGCCCCGCGCTCAGGCTCTGGCTCAGCCCCAGGAAAGTGTCGTCGGCCGCCGCGCCCTCGGGGCGGACGGTGTGGGCCGAGGCGTCGAAGCGCCAGCGCCAACCAGGGCCGCGCACATCGCCGTCCAGGACCGCCGCGGCCTTGGTCAGCTCCGTGGACGGCGTCTCGTTGAAGCGGTCGGGCTCGAAGCCGACCATGACCCCCACGCCCAGGGATTCGGGGCCCACGCGGACGAGGAGGCCGTCCCAATAGCCCGAGTACGTCTCCAGGGGGCTGTGGAAGCGGCCCAGAGCCACCCGCACGGGTGCCCCGCCGGTGGCGCCGAAGGTCCTCTCCAGGGAGGCGTGGTACACGCGGGTGGAGCCGGCCGCCGTGCGCAGCTCCGGGTCCGCGTACCGGTACGCGAGGCGCAAGCTGGTGCGCAGGCGGAAGCCCGCCACCGCCTCGGGGAAGGTGGCGTCCAGACGGAGGGCCGGCGTGGCGTATGTGCGACCCACGTCCACGGGGTCGGCGCCGCCGACGGTCGTGCTGGAGTGCAGGGCGGTGAGGTCCAGGCTCCAGCGGCCGGAGGCGGGGAGGCGGGGGGGGCCGGGTTGGCGGGGTTGGCCTGATGGGCTGGGCGAGGGCTCCCGGGCGGCGGTGCTGTTGGGTGGCCCGCTGGGGGTTGCGGTGGCGGTCGGCGTGCCGGTGGTGGTAGACGGCCCCACAGTGGCGGTTGCTCCTGTCCCCAACCGCCGTCCGCTCGCGGTCGATGCCGCTTCGTCCCGCTCCCGCAGGAGCCGCAGGGTCAGCGCCTCCCCCCGCGTCACGGGAAAGGAGGCTCCGGCGAAAGTGAGGACGGAGCGCTCCTCGGAGGCGGCCACGACGGTCAGGCACCCCACGGGCCCCGACGAGCCGCGCAACACCATGAGGGTGTCCCGCACCGCGAGGCCGTGGCGGGTGCCCAGGTCGAGGTACACGGTGCTCCCCGCCACCTGGCGAACCTGGACGGTGGCTCGGGGGGACTCCTGGTGGATGGCCGGAGGCGCGTCCCGGGCGGTGGTGGAGCCCCCGGTGGAGCACATGGCGGGCCCTGTGGCAGTGTCCGAAGCGTTTGTCAGCGGCGCAGCTCCGGCCGTTTCCGCGGAAACGCGCGGCGTGTCGGGCGGGGAGGCACGGGACGGTGCGGGACTGCGGGCGACCGCTCCCCCCGCCGCGGGACCGGCACCTACTGCCATCGCCCCCGCGGCCATCAACGCCCCCAGGGCCCACGCGGTAGCTCGCAGGGGTGCGCATGACGTATGCGCGGCTCCGCGCGCCGCCACTCCGAGCGCGACCGCACCGCTCCCGAGCGAGTCCACCCCGAGCGCACCCATCACGACGAGCCGTTGGGGTGGCACGATAGGCAGGCCCCGCTTTCGTAGGCGTACCCCGACACCTCGCCGTGTTCGTCGTCGGTCTCGGCCTGGTTGTGCTCGTGACACGAGAGGCAACTGAACACGCCGTAGTCGTAGGGCGCGGTGTGGCAATCGGAGCAGGCGTCCCATTCGTTCCGGTGGTCCCCGGAGTAGATGGGAAAGGCCTGGGCGTCGTGGTCGAACTCCCAGGTGTCCACGGTGTGGCACGTCAGGCACGTGGTGGGCAGCCCCGACCCCCCGTGCTCCCCGTCGTAGTCCCCCTGGTGGCACGCCACGCAGTCGTCCTGGCTCCCGGGGATGGGGAACAGCAGCACGAAGCTCCCCGGCGCGTGGCAGGCGGTGCATGCCGACACCGCATGCGCTCCCACGAGATCGAAGCCCCCCGACAGCGCGCCATGGTCCACCTCCGCGCCCTCCCACGTGTCCACCCCATGGCACGTCAGGCACGTGGTGGGCAGCCCCGACCCCCCGTGCTCCCCGTCGTAGTCTCCCTGGTGGCACGCCACGCAGTCATCCTGACCCCCGGGGATGGGGAACAGCAGCACGAAGCTCCCCGGCGTGTGGCAGGCGGTGCATGCCGACGCCGCATGCGCTCCCACGAGATCGAAGCCCCCCGACAGCGCGCCATGGTCCACCTCCGCGCCCTCCCACGTGTCCACCCCGTGGCACGTCAGGCACGTGGTGGGCAGCCCCGACCCCCCGTGCTCCCCGTCGTAGTCCCCCTGGTGGCACGCCACGCAGTCGTCCTGACCCCCGGGGATGGGGAACAGCAGCACGAAGCTCCCCGGCGCGTGGCACCCCGTGCACGGAGCCTCGTCGTGCGCCCCCACGAGATCGAAGCCCGCGGAGAGCGCGGCGTGGTCGTCCACTCCCTCCCAGGAGGTGCGCCGGTGGCAGTGGAGGCACGTTGTGGGGAAGCCCGACCCCCCGTGCTCCCCGTCGTAGTCCGCCTCGTGGCACGCCACGCAGTCGTCGGCGTCGGCGGGCTCCGGGAAGCGCAGGGCGAAGCTCGAGCCATGGTGGCAGTCCTCGCACGCCAGGTCGTCGTGGGGCGCCGCCAGGGGAAAGACCGTGGCATCGTGGTCGAAGTCCGCGTCCTCCCAGCTCTCATGGCCGTGGCACGTCGCGCACGTCGTGGGAAAGGTGGAGCCCCCGTGGTTTTCGTCGTAGTCGTCCTGGTGGCACGCGATGCAGTCTCCGGCATCCGCGGGGGTAAAGAGGAGCCCCAGCCCGGGGACCACGTGGCAGCTCGCGCAGCGGAGCCGTCCGTGGGCCCCGATCAACTCGTAGCCCCGGGCCGAGGCCACATGGTCGAAGGCGGGGGCGTCGCTCCACCCCATGACGTTGTGGCAGCGCGTGCACTCGGTGGGATAGCCCGACACCACATGATCGATGGTTCCGGTGACGCCCGACTCCTCCCAGTCGGTGCGGTGGCACGCCACGCACTCGGTGTCCAGGGCCGTGAAGGCGCCGCCCTCCTCGTCGGCGTGGCAGCCCTCGCACGTTACCTGGCCGTGGGCCCCAACCAGGGGGAACGCCGTGCGGGCATGGGCGCGGTCGCCGGAGACGCTGGTGAACGACGACGTCACGTGGCAGGCCACGCATGGGTCCACGAAGCGGGCCTGGTGGACGTCGGAGTGACACGCCGCGCACTGGTCTCCGTCAACGTCGGGTCCGTCGAAGCGCAGGTCCAGGTGACAGCCGCGGCACGCCACCCGGGCGTGTGCGCCACCCAGGGGGAAGCGCTCCACCGTGGCGTGATCGAAGTCCATAACCTCCCGGACGGCGGTCCAGGCGTCCACGGTGTGGCAGGCGGAGCAGTCCAACGCCTCGGGCATGGTGCCGTGGGGGCTGAGAGCCGGCTCCTGGGCATCGGCGGCC
>DASWKP010000289.1:0-14828 GCA_036396575.1 Longimicrobiales bacterium
CCGGCGCGCCGACCGCCAACCGCAAAGCAGAGACGGGCCGAACGAAGGCCCGCCGACCCGCCCAAACCGCCGACAAGAGAGGCGCGCCGGGTTTCCCTTCCAGGGGTGTTGTGCGCGCCGCGGCCAGCCTTGTCGGCCCGGCGGAGGACCCACGGCGGTGCGCACGCAGGCGAGCCCCGAAGACCGAATCCCCGCCGTAGGCGAGCCGGCCCCTGGAAGGGGAACCCGGCGCGCCGACCGCCAGCCGCAAAGCAGAGACTACATCCCCCTTACTTCCTCTTCCCGGCGCCGATCTCGATCCGCCGCCCCTTGGCCTCCGGCGCCTTGGGCAGAGTCACCTTGAGCACGCCGTTCTCGAAGTCGGCGGTGATGCTGGAAGCGTCCACCGTGCGGGGCAGCGTGAACGACCGCTGGAAGGCCCCGAAACGGCGCTCGAACAGGTGGTAGCGGCGCTCCTCGCCGCCGTTGCTCTCCTCGGTGCGCTCGTCGACCTTCTCGCCGCGGAGCGTGAGGATGTTGTTCTCCAGCTCGATCTCGATGTCCTCCCGCTTCATGCCGGGGAGTTCGGCGCTGAGGAGCAGCCCGTCACCGGCATCCTGGACGTTGACCGCGGGGATCCAGTCCCCGCCCGTGGACGGCGAGGGCCAGTCCGTGTCGAACATGCGGGTGAACCGGTTCGTGAGTTGGTCCAGCTCGCTCCAGGGGTTCCGGTTGGCATAGCGAACGATGGCCATGGTTCCTTCCTCCATCCGATGGTGTGGTTGGTGTTGACTCTCCGTCTCGCCCGGTGGCGCCCGGAGCGTCCTCCGTGCCCCGATGCGCTTGGGCGATCCACCCATGAGTGGATGCAACCCGCGTGCCAGGCCCAGCCGGAGTGGAGTCTGTCAACTTGAATGTGGACAACGGTTTAGGGAGGCCGTAGGATGTCACTTTGACCGACCTCGCGCGCCCGGCCCTGCCACTGCGGCACGCGCCGGGTGGAAACGCCGCTCGACCGGAGGGGGTAGGACCCTCCCGCTTCGTGGCGGCCCGGGCCTTGCAGATGCTGATCGTGGGGGTCGGATGCGGCCCCGTTCTTCGGTTCCTTGTGGAGGTTCCATTGCTCAGCCCCATCCACGTCGGCGTACTCGGCGCCACCGGAGCCGTGGGAGCGCACCTCGTGCGACTCCTGGCTGGCCATCCCTGGTTCGAGCTCACGGAGGTGGGAGCCTCGGGCGACTCGGAGGGGGCTTCCCTGGCCCGCCGTCTGCGGGAGTTGGGCGGAGGCGACGTCTCCGAGGCCGCCGGAGACCTGGAGCTTCGGGACCTCGATGATGAGTGGGAGGCACCGCTGCTCCTGTCGGCGCTGCCGTCGGACGTGGCCGGGAAGTTGGAGGCCAAGCTGGCCGTCCGGGGACACCTCGTCGTGAGCAACGCGTCGGCCCACCGCATGGGCAAGGACATCCCCCTGGTCGTTCCCGAGGTGAATCCCGACCACCTCGCGCTCCTCGACGGCCTGGGAGAAGGAGCGGGGGGGGTCGTCACCAACCCCAACTGCGTGGCGGCGGGGCTGGCCGTGGTTCTGGGCCCGCTGCACCAGGCGCTGGGCCTGAAGTCGGTGATCGTCACCACCTTCCAGGCGGCGTCGGGTGCCGGGAGGGGCAGCCCATGGTCGGGCCGCCTCATGGGCAACGTCCTGCCTTACATCCCGGGGGAGGAGGAGAAGATCGGGCCGGAGCTCCGCAAGATCCTGGGGACGTTGAAGGACCACACCGTGGAGCCCGCGGCGTTTGACGTCAGCGTCACCAGCACCCGGGTCCCCGTCGAGCACGGACACCTGGCCTCGGTGTCTCTGGCCTTCGACAACAAGGCCGGGTCCGCCGAGGTGATAGCGGCCCTCCGGGAATTCCAGAGCGCCGTCCTCGAGGACGGCCTGCCGCTCGCTCCGGTGGCGCCGGTGGTCGTGTTCGACGAGGACGACCGGCCACAGCCGGCCCTGGACCGGGACCTGGGTGGGGGCATGACGGTGTCCGTGGGACGCGTGCGGCCGTGCGAGGTCCTGCACGTCAAGCTGATGGTGCTTTCCCACAACCTGGTTCGGGGAGCCGCCGGAGCGGCCCTCCTCAACGCGGAGCTGTGCGCCGTGCGGGGTCGCGTTCCCGGAGTGGAGGCGGCCGCCGTGCGCGGGGCCGGCCTGGCCCCGGAGATCGGTGGGGACGCGGCGTCCGATGCGGGCGACGAGACTCCGGCGGGCGAAGCGGAGGCGGGAGCGGCCGAGGGGGTCGCCGGGGCGGTCGCCGAAGCGGTCGCCGACGAGCGCCACGCGGAGGAGATGGTCGTACCCGCCGCCTTCGTGGACACGACCGACGATCGGGCCGAAGAGGACGACGACGCCCCGGAAATGGTGTCCGGCTTCGAACCTCCGGGTCCATGGGGACAGGTTTGAGGGAGGCCATCATCTCCGCGCCGCTCCCGGCCCGGACGGGCCCGCCCGTCTTCAAGTTCGGTGGCACCTCGGTGGCGGACGCGACGTGCATCCGCCACGTGGCCGGCCTGGTCGCGTTCCAGGACCCCCTGCCCGTCGTCGTCGTGTCCGCGGTCGGTGGCGTGACGGACGAGTTGATGGACCTGGCCCGGAGCGCCGAGGGGGGAGCGTCCTCCGCACACGTGGTCCGGGCCGTGGCCGCCCTCCGGTCCCGGCACCTCGACATCCTGGCCAACCTCACGGCGGGCGAGGAGGAGGGGAGCCGCACCGCGGAGAGAATCGAGACTGTCCTGTCCCGGGTGAGCGGACTGGCGCTGCACCCCGGCGCCAGGAGCCACGCCGAGACGCGAGATGGCATCGCCGCCGCTGGCGAGGATCTGTCGGTCCTGCTTGTGGCCCTGGCGATCCGGGAGGCGGGACGCCCCGCCGAAGTGGTGGACGCCCGGGACCTCATCCGCACGGACGAACGCTTCGGCCGGGCTCGTCCCCAGGAGGACCGCATCCGGGGGCTCGCCCGGGACCGCCTGACGCCCCTTCTCGCGCGGGGCCGCGCGCCCGTGGTGCAGGGCTTCGTGGGGGCCACCGAGGACGGACGCACCACGACGCTCGGGCGCGGGGGCTCGGACTTCAGCGCCTCTCTCCTCGGCGCGGCCCTGGACTCCCAGCGCGTCCACATCTGGACCGACGTGGACGGCATCATGTCGGGGGACCCGCGCGCGGTGACCGCCCCCCGGGTCCTGGACGACATGGGTTTCGAGGAGGCGATGGAGCTGTCGTACTTCGGCGCGCGCGTGCTCCACCCCGACGCCGCCAAGTACGCCGTGGCCCGGGGCGTTCCCCTGCACGTCAGGAACACCTTCCGGCCAGGGGAGCCCGGCACGCGCATCCTGGCCCACCGCAGGGGCAGCGCCCACGTGGCGGCGGTGGCCTTCAAGCCGGACGTGGTCCTGATCAAGGTCCGCTCGGGTCCGGCTGCTCTGCCCTACGGCTTCCTGGCCGAGGTCTTCGGCGTTCTGACGCGCCATCGCCTTCCCGTGGACCTGGTGGCCACCAGCCACTCCTCCACCGCGTTCACCATCGACGAGAACGAGGAGCTCGACGCGGTGCGGAGGGAGCTTGCGGGCTTCGCCGAAGTCGAGCTGGTCCGGGGGATGGCCACGATCACCGTGGTGGGCCAGGGCCTGCTGGACGAACCCGGGGTGGACGGCATGGTCTTCCAGGCCGTCGGGTCCACGCCGGTCCGCCTCGTCAGCCAGGCCTCGGACGTGAGCCTGAGCTTCGTGGTGAGCCAGGCCGAGGCGCCCGACGTGGTGCGGAGGCTTCACGACCGGCTCATCGCCCGGGAGGACGGACGGGACACCCGACCGGCCCCGCCCGAGCCCGGCCCCCCCGCGGACGCCGGGGAGCCCGCCCCGTGAAGCTCGCCCTCGTGGGCTACGGCCGGATGGGCCGGGAGGTGGCGGCGCTGGCCGAGGGCCTCGGGCACGAGGTGGTGGCGCGCCTGGACTCGGCGGAGGAGGTGCGGGCGGGCGCGGCCTCCGCTCTGTCCGGCGCGGAGGTGGCCATCGACTTCACGGTGCCGGACGCGGTGGTGGACAACGTGGCGGTCCTCGCGAAGGCCGGTCTGGACCTGGTGATCGGGACCACGGGCTGGTACGACCGCGTCGCCGAGGTGCGGGAGGCCGTGGACGCCACGGGTGTGGGCCTGGTCTACGCCCCCAACTTCTCCCTGGGGACGTACGTGCTGCTCCAGGCCGCCCGCTCGCTGGGACGCCTCCTCGACCCCCTCCGCGAGTACGATGTCCACGTGCTCGAGGAGCATCACCGGCGCAAGCTGGACCACCCCAGCGGGACGGCGATCCGCCTGGCCGAGACCCTGGTGGACGCGCTGGCGAGGAAGCACGCGTGGACACCGGGGCCTCCCGACGGCGTGGCGGACCCGGCGACGATCTGGGTCTCCAGCGTGCGCGCGGGAGAGATCCCCGGCACCCACGAGGTCGTGGCCGAGGGTCCGCACGACCGCCTGGTGCTTCGCCACGAGGCCCGGAGCCGGGGCGGCTTCGCCTTCGGCGCCGTGGCGGCGGCCGAGTGGGTGCGGGGTCGGAAGGGCGTCTTCACCTTGGAGGATTTCATGGCGGACCGGCTGGGTCCGGCAGATGCGGAGAGCGGACCATGAGCGACGCGCGTTTCGAGGGGGTGGGGCCGGCGCTGATCACGCCCATGCACGTGGACGGGTCGCTGGACCTGGACACCTTCGCGCGTCACGTGGAGAACGTCGTGCGTGCCGGCGTCCACTTTCTGGTCCCGTGCGGCACCACCGGGGAGAGCGCCACACTGAGCCGCGTGGAGCAGGCCAGGGTCATCTCCACGTGCGTCGAGGTGGCGGCGGGGCGGGTCCCCGTCATGGCCGGCGCCGGCACGAACGACACGGCGGCCGCGGCCGAGCTGGCCGCCGGAGCCGCCCGGGCCGGCGCCGACGCGGTCCTCACCGTGAGCCCCTACTACAACAAGCCCACCCTGGAGGGCCTCGTCCGCCACTACCGCACGGTGGCGAAGGCCGGGGGCCTTCCCGTGTACGTGTACAACGTCCCCGGCCGGACCGGCGCCAACCTGAGCCCGACCGACGTCCTGACCATCGCCGCGGAGGTGGAAGGCGTGGCCGGGGTCAAGGAGGCTTCGGGCAGCGTGTCGCAGGTGATGACGATCCTGCGGGAGCGCCCCGAGGGCTTCACGGTTCTGTCGGGGGAGGACCACCTGACGTACGCGCTGATGGCGATGGGGGCCGAGGGCGTCATCAGCGTCGTTGCCAACGAGGCCCCGGGGGAGATGGCCCGCATGTGCGGGTCCCTCCTGGCCCGGGACGCGCCCCACGAGGCGCGCGCGGCCCTGGACCTGCACTGGCGCCTCCTCCCCCTCATCGAAGCCAACTTCCTGGAGACGAACCCCATCCCCGTCAAGACCGCCATGGGCCTGCTGGGGCTGGGTGAGGCCCACTTCCGGCTGCCCCTGTGCGAGATGGACCCGGACAACCGGGACCGCCTTCGGGAGGCCCTGGAGGGAGCGGGCCTGCTGCCCCGGACGGAGGCGCGGTGAGCCGCGTGGCCGAGAAGCGCGCCCGGTGAGCGGGGAGGACGTGGCGGCCCTCAGGGCCGAGATCCAGGAGTTGGCCGACGCCCCGGGACACGCGGACCCCGAGGTGGCGCGGCGGGTGGTGGCTCGCCTTCTGGTGGCGCTTCGAAACGGAGAGGTGCGGGCCGCCGAGCCCGGCGCGGCGGGCTGGCGGGCGGTGACCTGGGTCAAGGAGGGCATCCTTCTCGCGTTCCGCATGGGTCGCACCCGCGAGTACCGCCCCTTCCGCACGGCGCCCAACGAGGACTTCGGCGGCTCGGTGCCGGGGTGGGCCGACCGGGACACGCTCCCCCTCAGGCCCCTCGACCCCCCCGAGCGGAACGTCCGCATCGTGCCCGGGGGCAGCTCGATCCGGGACGGCGCCTACGTGGCCCCCAACGTCGTCATCATGCCCCCGGCCTTCATCAACATCGGGGCCTACGTGGACGAGGGGGCCATGATCGACTCCCACGCCCTGGTGGGCTCGTGCGCGCAGGTGGGCAAGCGCGTCCACGTGTCCGCCGGGGCCCAGATCGGCGGCGTGCTGGAGCCTGTGGGCCTGCGGCCCGTCATCGTGGAGGACGACGCCCTGATCGCGGGCAACGCCGGCGTTTTCCAGGGGACGTTGGTGGGGCGCCGGGCCGTGGTCGCCCCCGGCGTGCAGCTCACCCGGTCCACGGCTGTCTACGACCTCGTGAACGAGGAAGTCTACCGGGCCACGGAGGACGAGCCCCTCACCATCCCGCCGGGTGCCGTGGTCGTCCCGGGCTCACGCCCGGCCAGCGGGGGCTTCGCGGCGAGGGAAGGCGTGCATCTCTACGTGCCGGTCATCGTCAAATACCGGGACGAGAGGACGGACGCGGCCACGGCGCTGGAGGACGCGTTGCGGTAGGAGGGGAGCGCGGGGTGCGCGCGGCGCTCCGCTCACCGAGTGGCCGGCGAGTTCAGCGCTCCCCGGCCAGGAGCTGCCTCGCCAGGCCGACGGCGCCCCGGATGGCGTGGGGCTGGAAGTCCACCCGGATGAGCTGGTGACGCGTGAGAACCCTCTCCGTGGCCTCCCTCAGGGGGCCGCCGGGCTCCAGAAGACCCCCGGCCAGCGCCACCCGGGGCGCGTCCTGCCACGGGCCCAGGTTCTCCAGAAGGGTCAGGACGTGGCCCTCCAGCTCCTCCACAGCTTTCACGAGGATCTCGCCCGCCACCGCGTCCGCCGCGCGGGCCTGCTCGACGACCACGGGCACCAGCCCGGCGATGTCTGCTTTGGTGGCGTCGTGGGCCCACACGATGAGCTCCTCGACCTTCTCCAGCTCGATGAAGTCGATGAGGGCCTGTTGGAGCCGCGTCTCCGGGCCCCGGCCGTCAACGCTCCGGGCCACCCGTCTCAGGCATTCCAGGCCGATGCCGTAGCCGCTGCCCTCGTCGCCGATGAGGCTCCCCCACCCCCCCACGCGCGCCGTCCGCCCATCCTCGAGACGGCCCCACGCCACCGAGCCGGTGCCGGCCAGCAGAAGGATCCCGGCGTGGTCTCCGAAAGCGTCGAAGTAGGTGGCTTCCACGTCCGTCCCCACCCGGACGCGCTTGGCCAGGCCCATGCGTTCCAGCGCCTGCTCCACGCCGGCACGCGTCGTCTCCCGACCCACGCCCGCCACGGCCGCGTGCAGCGCCTCCACCGGTAGGGGCGCACCCGCCCTGTCCGCGGCGTCCGTCGCCACCGCGGCGATGACCCTGGCGGCTTTCTCCGGTTTGGACGGGTTGGCCAGCGACGCGGGGCCTTCCGCCCGGGCGACCTCCCGGTCGTCCGCGGAGACCAGCAGGGCCCGGGTCAGGGTCCCGCCGCCGTCCACTCCGATGATGAAATCCGACATGTGCTCCCCGCGTCAGATGGGGCGATACGTCGCGCGGTCCCCCGGGTCGGCGGAGGGGAGGCCGCGGCCCAGCAGGCTGCCAACGACGAAAGTAATCAACGAGCCCATGACCGCGAACCACGGCCACGCAACCTGGGCTCGGGCGAAGATCCACACGGCGGTCACGGCGCCGATACCCACCGCCACGCCCACGCTGACACTGGTCCCGTCGGCCCGCCGAGAGAACACGCCGAGCGCGAACGCGCCCAGCAGCCCGCCATACACCAGCGACGCCACCGCCAGGGCCACCTCGACGGCGGCCGTGCGGCTGGACGCCGGGATGAAGAGGATGGCGCCTCCCACCAGGAGCCCGGCCCACACCAGGGTGAAGACCCGTCCCGCGCGGAGCACCCTCGCGTCGTCGTTTTCGGCGCCCACGGCCGGCGCCCAGAAGTCATAGGCCGAAGCCGAGGCCAGGGCGTTGATCGAGGAGGACAGGGACGACATGGCCGCCGCGAAGACCCCCGCGATGAGCAGGCCGGTGACCCCCGGCGGGAGTTGCTCGACGATGAAGCGGGCGAAGATCTCGTCCGGGGTACTGACGGCGCGGGCCTCGTAGAACGCCCACAGGCCCAACCCCACCAGCAGGAAGATCAGGAACTGCGCCATGACCATGATGCCGCTGCCGATCAGGGCCTTCTGGGACGACCGCAGGTCGCGGCACGTGAGCAGCCGCTGGACGATGAGCTGGTCGGTGCCGTGGGAGGCCATGGACAGAAAAGCGCCTCCCACCAGGCCCGCCCAGAAGGTGTACGCCGTGCCGGGGTCCAGGCTGAAGTCCAGGACGCGGAGCTTTCCGGCCGCGCCGGCCTGGTCCAGGATCGCGAGCCAGCCCCCCGGGACGGCCAGGTGGAGCGCAACCCCGGCCACCAGCGCCCCCAGGAGGTAGAGCGCCATCTGGAGCGCGTCCACCCACACGACGGCTTTGATGCCGCCGAGGTACGTGTAGACCACCGTGGCGGCTCCGATGACCAGGATGGACGCCCAGTAGCTCCACCCCGTGATCAGAGCGAGCGGAATGGCCGTGGCGAAGAGGCGCACCGAGTCGGCCAGCAGGCGCGTCA
The DNA here is from genome assembly GCA_036396575.1 of Longimicrobiales bacterium. GTDB lineage: Bacteria > Gemmatimonadota > Gemmatimonadetes > Longimicrobiales > Gaopeijiaceae > DASWKP01. The sequence goes on from DASWKP010000289.1 coordinate 8,538, forward strand.
CCATGAAGATGCCCGAGGTGAGGCGCCGCGTCCCCCCTCCGAAGCGGCCTTCCAGGAGGGCGTAGGCGGTGGTGAGATCGCCCCGGTAGTACGCGGGCAGGAGGACCGAAGCCACCACGATGCGCCCGACCAGGTATCCCACGGTGAGCTGGACGAACGCCAGAGTGCCCACATACGCCACCCCGGGGATGGACAGGAACGTCAGCGTGCTCGTCTCGGTCGCCACCACCGAGAGCAGCACGGCGACCCAGGGGAGGTTCCTGCTTCCCAGGAAGTAGTCTGTGCCCCCCTTCTGGCCTCGGCCCAGCCAGGCGCCCCACACGGTAACGCCCACCATGTAGGCGAGGAGGACGCCCAGATCCAGGGACGTGAAGCCGGTCACGACCGCCAGCCCGGCTCGCCGGGGCCGCTTCCGTGGCCGGGCACCGGGGTGCGCGCGGGGTGGATCGGCATCCTGGATGGACGCACGTTGCTCCCGATCCAGATGAAGCAGGCCAGCGCGACGCCCAGATAGAGGGCCGCCAGCCACCCGTCGCCGAAGATCCACCTGCCCACTCCGAACAGCGTAGCGTACACGCTGACCACGCCGGCCACCCAGTTGGTCCAGTTGAGGGGCCCGCCGTCCATGGGCTCGCCGCCCAGGCCCAGCTCCCCCGCCACGCGGCTCCATCCCCGGCCGCCGGGCCGGACGCGGAGGTAGAAGCGGCGCAGGAGCTCGGGGCTCTCGGGGCGGGTGAGGAAGGTTGTGGTGACCCACACCACGGTGGAGCCGGCCACGGTGGCGAGCATGATGAGCGCCCATTCAGCAGGATCGTCGGCGTTCATGCCCGCGCCGAACCAGAGCCACATGCTCATCACGAGAGACGCGATCATGGCGCTGATCTCGGACCACGCGTTGATGCGCCACCAGTACCAGCGCAGGATGAGAACGAGCCCGGTGCCGGCGCCCATCGCCATGAGGAAGCGCCACGCTCCCTCGATGCTCGTCATGAGGAAGGTCACCAGCAGGGAGGCCAGCATGAGGAGCGCCGTCGCCACCCGGCCCACCCTCACCAGCTCCCGATCGTCCGCCTGGGGGCGCACGAAGCGGGCCCACAGGTCGTTCACGAGGTAGCTGGCCCCCCAGTTGAGCTGTGTGGAGATGGTGGACATGTACGCCGCCGCGAAGCCGGCCAGGACGAGCCCCGTGAGTCCCGGCGGCAGCAGGTCCATGATGGCCCGGATGTAGCCCTCCCGGGGATTGTCCAGACCCGGATACAGGATCGTGCTGGCCAGAGCCACCAGGATCCACGGCCACGGCCGCACCGCGTAGTGGGCGATGTTGAACCAGAGGGTGGCGAGCAGTCCGTCTCGTTCGCTGCGCGTGCTCAGGATGCGCTGGGCCACGTAGCCGCCGCCGCCGGGCTCCGCTCCGGGGTACCAGGCGGCCCACCAGTTCACGCCCAGGTAGACCGCGAGCGTGATGGTGGGCATCCACGCCGCTCCGGACGCGGGAAAGATCGAGAGGGCGACGTCCGTCGAGCCGTAGACGTCGGCCAGGCCCCGCTCCAACCCCGCGATGCCGCCCACGGCCTCCACCGCGAACACCGCCAGGAGGATCGAGCCCGCCATGGCCAGGGCGAACTGGAAGAAGTCGGTGACCACGACGCCCCACAGCCCCGACAGGATGGAGTAGCCGGCGGCCAGGAAGAAGCAGAAGAGAAGCGCGGCGACGCGGTTGACGTCGAGGGCCACGCCCACGATCTCCACCATGGCGAGGTTGACCCAGCCCATGATGATGAGGTTGACGGGCAGCGCCAGGTACGCCGCCCGGAAGCCCCTGAGGAAAGCGGCCGGCTTGCCCCCGTACCGGATCTCGGTGAACTCCACGTCGGTGAGGACGCCCGCCCGCCGCCACAGGCGCGCGTAGAAGAACACCGTGAGCATCCCGCTCATCGCCAGGTTCCACCACAGCCAGTTGCCGGCCACCCCGTGCCGCGTGACCATCTCAGCGACGGCCAGGGGCGTGTCCGCGGCGAAGGTCGTGGCCACCATCGACGTGCCCGCCAGCCACCAGGGCAGCGCGCGGCCGCTCACGAAGTAGTCCGCCAGGGATCCGCCGGCCCGCCGCGCCATGGCCAGGCCCAGGATGAGGGCGAACGCTAGGTAGAGGGCGATGACCCCCCAGTCGAGGCCGGTCACCGTGTCTGCGAGGTCATGGAGTGCCGCCCTCCCGGAGGCGGACCGGCCCGTCCGTCACCGCCCGCGCGGCGGCGTCGTGGACGGCTCGGCGCAGAGGCGTGATCCGGGCGTTGTCCCGCGTGGGGTTCACCCGGTTGCTGAGGAGGATCACGAAGAGGTCCCGCTCGGGGTCCAGCCAGATGGACGTGCCCGTGTAGCCGGTGTGCCCGAAGGCGGCGGCCGTGAAGTAGTCCCCCGCCGCGGACCGGCCGGAGGGCGTGTCCCACCCCAGGGCCCGACCGGACGACCCGTCATGGCGCCGTGTGTAGCGCTCCACCGTCCCGGGGCGCAGGAGGCGGACGGAGTCCGCCCGGGGCGAGGCGCACGGCACGCCGGCACCCGGTGCGCACGGAGGCGCGACGCCGCCCCGCAGCATGAAGTCGGCGAAGACGGCCAGGTCCCGGACCGTGGAGAAGAGACCGGCGTGACCCGCCACGCCCCCCATGGCGTCGGCATTCTCGTCGTGGACCACGCCGCGCACATGAACGCCCCTCCACAGCGTGTCCACCTCGGTCGGCGCGATCTCGGGCAGGCGAGCGGGCCCCGGCAGGAAGCCAGTGTCCTCCATCCCCAGGGGGCCGAACAGGCGCTCCTCCAGGAAGGTGTCCAGGCGCCGGCCGCTCGCGGCCTCCACGAGCCACGCCAGAGTCATCACACCGATGTCCGAGTACGCGGTGCGGGTGCCGGGGTCCCACTCCAGAGGCTCCAGCGCGGCGGCGCGACGGTACGCCTCGTCGCCGTCCATCTCGAGGAACCAGCGCCGGAAGGGGGTGAGGCCCGCCCGGTGAAGGAGGAGCTGGCGCACCGTCACGGACGCCTTCCGGGCGTCCCCCTCAGCCCACCACGGGAGGTAGCGCACCACGGGGGCGTCCAGCTCCACCAGGTCGGCCTCCTCCAGCATCATGACGGCGGTCGTCGTGCCCACCACCTTGGTGACGGAGGCCAGGTCGTAGAGTGACGTCGCGGTGACCGCGTCGCCCTCTCCCCAGTCCAGGGCGCCGTAGCCCCGCATGCGGACGATGCGCCCACGGCGCCCGATGGCCAGAGCCATCCCCGGGGCCACCGAGTCCACCGCCACGGCGGCGGCCAGGAGGGAGTCGATGCCCGCCAGGGCCGCCGCGTCCATGGCCGCGGTGGCGGGGTCGGCCTCGTCGCCCAGGCGCACCGTCATGGGGACGCCGCCCCGGGTGGGGGCGGTGAAGTGCGCGGGGGCGTCGGCGCGCGCGGCCTCTCCGCCGCCTCGCGGCCCTTCCGGCCCTTCCGGCCCGGGCGGCAGGGCCCCGACGGTGCGCACGACCCCATCCCGCTCGATCCCGTGCCCGGCGGGATACGAGCCCACCGCCACGGGGAGCCGGCCCGAAACCGGCACCTCTCCGAGGAGGGCGCGGGCCGCGGCCCGTTGGCTCACCTCCCGCGGCCCCCAGGCCAGGAGGTACGCCGGCACCTGCGGAAAAGCCCGGAGCATCCACGGGTTGCCGAAGGACACCAGGACGGTCGGGCGGGACGCGGACGCCCTCCGGACCAGCGAGCGGAGCGCGGAGGACAGGGCCCCGAGGCCCGTGCCCGCCGCGGTCGTCGTGTACACTCCGACCACCACCGCGTCCGCCTCCTCCAGAGCCCGGTCCAGGAAGGCGTACTCCGCCGGCGCGGACCCCGGCTCCAGGCGCACGGCCCGCACGCCACTGGCGTCGCCCCGCGCGGCCAGGCCCTCCCTGAGGCGGGCGTCGAAGGCCGATCCCGCCACCGGGTCCCGGTCCGGGGCGAAGGTCACGCTCAGGACCCGGCGGGCGCCCGGTGCCAGAGGCACCGCGTTCAGGCGGTCGCGGACCAACGTCATGGAGCGCTCGGCGGCCCGATCCGCGAAGGCTCGATGGGGGCCCGTGCCCACCAGGTCGTCCACCCGGTCAAGGTCTACGAAGCGCGCCCGCTGCAGGCCCGCCCTCGCCTTGAGCTCCAGGATGCGCTGGGCCGACTCCCGGACCCGCGACAGCGGCACGCGGCCCTCGTCCACCGCCCCCACCACCGCCTCCACGACGACCGTCATGTCGCGCGAGCCCAGCAGGAGGTCGGCCCCGGCCTCCAGCGCGAGGATTGCCGCCTCCCCCTCCCCCCACCCCTCGGACACGGCGCTCATGGTGAGGGCGTCGGTGATGACGAGCCCGGTGAAGCCCAGGTCCCGCCTCAGCAGCGACGTGAGGATCTCGGGGCTCAGGGTGGCGGGCGGGGCGTCGAAGCCCAGCAATCCCGGCAGCGAGATGTGCGCCGTCATGACCGCGTCCACCCCCGCCCCCACGGCGCGGCGGAAGGGGACGAGTTCCACGGAGTCCAGGCGCGCCCGGTCGGCCACGCTGATCGGGAGCCCCAGGTGAGAGTCGATCTCGGTGTCGCCGTGCCCCGGGAAGTGCTTTGCCGTGGCCAGGACGCCCCCCTCCCGACTGCCCCGGATGAAGGCGGCCCCCAGACGGGCCACCAGCTCGGGATCGCCCCCGAAGGAGCGCGTGGCGATGACGGGGTTGTCCGGGTTGGAGTTCACGTCCAGGATCGGCGCGAAGTTCAGGCGCACCCCGAGGGCGGCGGCCTCGGCGCCGGTGATCCGGCCGTACTCACGAGCGAACGTCTCGTCGCCGATGGCGCCGAAGGCCATGGTGGGCGGAAAGGCCGTCCCGCCACCCTGGGCGAGCAGGCCGGGCAGCGAGTACGTGTGGTTGATCCTCATCCCCGGGCCACCGTCCTCGAAGTCCGAAGCGAACAGCAGGGGGACACGGGCCAGCGCCTGCAGCTCGTTCACTTTGGCCGCGTATGTGTGGGGCGTCCCGATCGAGAGGTAGAGGCCGCCGATGCCCGCCTCCACCAGCTCCCTCACCTCCTGGAACTCGGACCCGGACGTGGAGGCGAAGGCCCCGGGTGTCCACTGCATGACGAGCTGGGCCACCAGCTCCCGCGTGGACAGGGAGGCCAGGGTCTCGTCCACCCAGCGCCGGGCGTCCGCGTCCAACTCCGCCGCCAGGAGGGTGGGGGTCCAGGCCAGCCCCGCGGGCGGCGCCGGGGGCTCGCCAACGGGTGTGGGGGCTCCGCAACCGCCCGGGGACAGGATCGACCCCAGGGCCAGAAGCCACCAGCGGCCCGCGCGTGCCCTATCCACCACCCGCGTTCCTCCGGGGCAGGCGAATGCCATCTCCGATCTCGAAGAAGGGGGGGAGGCGCGTGGGGGTCCGGCCCGTGATGTCGAAGCGGCCCAGGAGGGCGTCGACGGCCGCCCGCTGGCTGACGTCGGCGCCGCTCCAGGCCAGCAGGTACGTGCGCGCCCCGACGAACTCCCGCAGGAGGTAGGGATTGCCGAACGAGACGACCACGTGCGGGACGCCCCGGGCCGCCAGCGATTGAATGAACTGGCTCATCTCCCCGGCGACGGCCACGCTCCCCGAGTACGACACCGCGGTGACGTAGAGGGACACCACCACGAGCTGCGAGCGTTGGGCCCGCTCCAGGAGGCCGCCGTAGACGCTGGCGGGCGTGTCCCGCCCCACCGTCTCCGTGGTGAGCCTCGGATAGGTGGCCCGCAGGCGGCCGTCGAAGGTCCGTCCCGCGAGGAGGTCGTTGGTTTGGCGGTACGTCACGGACATCACGCGGGCGTCCCGGCTGCCGGCGAGAGGCAGGATGCGGTCCTCGTTGCGCAGGAGCGTGAGGGAGCGCCGCGCGATCTCCTCGGCCTTGTCCACGTGGGCGGGAATCCCAACGAGCTGGGGCACGCGCTCCAGAGGGACGAGGGCGCTCTCATGGAGCCCCAGGCTCTCCTTGGCCCGGAGGATACGCGCCACGGACGAGTCCACGCGCGCCTCCGTGAGCCGGCCGCTCTCCACGGCGGCTACGAGACCCCGGACGGCCTCTTCGACGGAGGGGGGCATGAGGATGACGTCGGCGCCCGCCTCGACGGCGCGGACCGTGGCCTCCCGGCGGCCGTACGTGCGGTCGATGGCGCCCATGTCCATGGCGTCCGTGAACAGGAGTCCCTCGAAGCCCATCTCCTCCCGGAGGAGGTCCGACAGGACCGCCCTGGACAGCGTTGATGGA
>DASWKP010000290.1:0-1992 GCA_036396575.1 Longimicrobiales bacterium
CGCGGGAGGGGTCCATCACGTCGGTGCAGGCCATTTACGTCCCGGCCGACGACCTCACGGACCCGGCGCCCGCGGCGGCCTTCACGCACCTGGACGCCACCACGGTGCTCAGCCGGGCCATTTCCGAGAAGGGGATCTACCCTGCGGTGGACCCCCTGGACTCCACGTCTCGCATCCTGGACCCCCAGTTCATCGGTGAGCGTCATTATGCGGTGGCCACCCACGTCCAGCAGATCCTCCAGCGCTACAAGGACCTTCAGGACATCATCGCCATCCTCGGGATGGATGAGCTGACCGAGGAGGACAAGGTCATCGTCGGCCGCGCCCGCCGCCTCGAGCGCTTCCTCTCCCAGCCCTTCTTCGTGGCGGAGACGTTCACGGGTATGCCGGGCAAGTACGTCAAACTGGACGAGACTATCGAGTCCTTCGAGCGGGTGGCGGACGGGGAGTTCGACCACTACCCGGAGCAGGCCTTCTACATGAAGGGCGGCATCGCCGAGGTCATCGAGGCGGGCGAAGAGCTTCTGGCGGGGGACGCCTGACATGGCGGAGCTCCGGGTGCGCGTGGTCTCTCCGGACCGCACCGTCTACGACGGGGCCGGAGCGGCCGTGGTGGCCCCGGCCTGGGACGGCCGGGTCGGCTTCCTGCCGGGCCACGCGCCTTTCATCACCCTCCTGGGCCATGGCGAGCTCGTGGTGGACAAGCCGGGAGGGGGCAGCCTCACCGTCTACGTGGCCGGGGGCGTTCTCAAAGTGGAGGACGACGTGGTCACGGTCCTCACGGAGTACGCCGGGGAGGCGCCACCCGCTGAACTCCCGCCCGAGGCGGTCTTCCACCAACAGGACGTGAAGGAGCGGATCGAGCAATTGTCCTGATCGCATCTCCCCTCGCGACGCGGACGCGGCGGTGCCGGTGATGCGCCTGGACCTTCACGTCCACACCGTGGCCTCCGACGGCACCTGGACGCCCGAGGAGGTGGTGGAGGGGGCCGTTTCGGGTCGGCTCGACGCCATCTCGGTGACGGATCACGACACGACCGCCTCGGTGGAATCGGCACGGGAGGCGGCCCAGGGGAGGAACCTCCTGGTGATTCCAGGTGTCGAGCTCAGCTCCACCTGGGAGGGTCGGGAGATCCACATCCTCGGGTACTTCATCGACCCTGCCTCGCCAGCCATCATCGAGCATCAGGCGCGGGCCACGAGCCTGCGAAACGCCCGCATGGAAGGCATGGTCGGTCGCCTGCGGGCCCAGGGGATCGACGTCACCATGGGCGCCGTGCGGGCCGTAGCCGGCGGGGACGACGCCATTCTGGCCAGGCCTCACCTGGCCCGCGTCCTCGTGAGCGCCGGGCACGTCGCGACGTTGGCCGAGGCCTTCGACCGCTTCATCGGTGACCGGCACCCGGCCTTTCTGCCCACGGCCCTCCAGGATCCCGTGGAGGCGGTGGACGTGGTCCGGGCCGCCGGTGGCGTGGCCGTCTGGGCGCACCCTCTCGCGGACGCCATTCCCGAGCTGCTGCCGATCCTCGTACGCGGGGGACTTCGAGGCATCGAGGTCTACCGGCCGACCTCCTCCGCGGGGCACGTCGAGAGGCTCCTGAGCGTCGCCCTTTCCCAGGGGTTGGTCGCCTCCGGCGGATCGGATTGGCACGATCCCGAGCGAAACGGGCCTCTGGGCGCGTTCTTCGTCACCTCCGACGACGTCGGCGGGCTCCTGGATGAGGGCGAGATCTGATCAGCGGCTGCCAACCTCCCCGCCGGCGTCGCACACGTCCACGGGGGTTCCGGGGGCCCCTCCGGGTAGCTCCCTGAACGCCCGGGCCACCTCCTCTTCCTGAGCGCCCGCCCCCAGCGCCCGGCACAGGTGTTCGACCGCCGCAACGCCGTCACCGGAGTGGGCCGCGGCGCGTCCGAGGAGGAGCGCCACTCCGGGCGCCGTCCGGTTGACGTCCTCGACGATCCGCGGATTCGTGGTTTCCAGCCTGGCCAGTT